>JASFUJ010000093.1:0-8441 GCA_050050355.1 Acidobacteriota bacterium | reverse complement strand
AAGCCGCCGTCGGCGGTGGGGATCAGGTCGGACGGCCGGTCGCTGACCGGACCGGCGTAGCGGCGGCTCCAGCGGAGCTGGCCCGTGCTGCCCACGCGGAGGAGCCAGATCTGCTCGCGCACCGAGCTCTCCGCGATGGATGCGGCGTCGCTCGAGACCAGCACCATCCAGCCGCCGGTCTCCAGGGGCTCGACGTCGACCACGCGCTCGTCCCCCTTGCCGCCGAACAGGGTGCTCCACAGGGGCTGTCCCGTGTCGGTCGTCCACAGGAGCCAGGCGTCCTCGTGACCGGCGCCCGTGGAGTCGCTCCAGCCCCAGGTGAGAGCGCCGCCGTCCGGCAGGGCGCGGACGCCGAGGGCGACGTCGTGACCCTCGGCGCCGTGCACGTCGATGCCGTACGGTCCGCCGCCGCTCGAGCAGTCCCGGCAGACCAGGTGCGTCACCGGCGCCTGGGCGGTGCCGTCGCCCGTGAACGGGGCCACGCTCGCCACGAGCTTGGCCACCTCCGCCCCGAAGTCGTCCGCGACGGCGCTCGTGGTCGTGGCCTGGGCGCTCGTCGGCACCGGGTCCGGGCAGCTTCCTCCGGTCGCGCCGTCGCCGTCGGTGGTGAACAGCCAGTAGTCCGAGCCGTCGGGGTCACCGAAGGAGTAGGACCAGCCGGCCAGCCAGTAGCCGCCACCGTCCAGCGTGCCCACGGCCTCGCCCCGGTCCGGTCCGGACCCGCCGTAGGTCCGCTGGGACACGACGTTTCCGAAATCGAGCGAGACGTCCAGGAACCACAGGTCGCCGTCGCGGGTCGCGGAGAAGAGGTCAGTCTCACCGACGACCGTGAGGCGCCCTTCCCGGTTGACCGTCATCTCGGCGGCCTCGTCGTACCCCGCGCTCCCCAGCGCCTTCTGCCACGGCACGACGCCGCCGGGATCGAGCCGGAGCATCCAGAGGTCGGAGTGCTCGGTCTGGCTGAAGGACCGCGTCCTGCCGGCGACCGCGAAGCCGCCGCCCGGCAGGTGGCCGAGGCGCGTGATCGCCGTGCCGTCGTCCTCCAGGGCTCCTCCGTAGATGCGGCTGGACAGGAGATCGCCGTCCGCGTCCACCTCCCCGACCCAGAGGTCGCTCCGGCCGGCGCCCGCGGACCAGGTGGATCCGACGAAGGCGGCGCCGTCGCCGCGTGCCACCAGGTCGCGCGCCACGTCGAAGGACGAGCCTCCGTAGACGCGGCTCCAGAGCACGGCGCCGGTGGCGGAGAGCTGCAGGAGCCAGGCGTCGTCCCCGCCGGCGCCGGCGGAGTCGCTCCGCCCGGCGGCGAGGAAGCGGCCGTCCGCCAGGGGGACGACGGCCGCGAGCTCGTCGTCTCCCGGACCGCCGGCGGTCCGCTGCCAGGCGATCGAGCCGTCGGCCTCCAGCCTGGCCACCAGGCCGTCGCGTCCGCCAGCTCCCTGGGAGGAGGTGGTGCCCACGACCAGGAAGCCTCCGTCCGCCGTGGGCAGGACGTGGCCGCCGGACTCGTCGGCCGCACCGCCGATCCAGCGCTGCCAGAGGATCTCGCCTTCCGCATCCGCGTGCACCACCCAGAGGTCCAGGTTGCCGGCGCTCCGGGGGTACCCGGTCCCCGCGAGGATCCAGGTGCCGTCCGGCAGCTCGTGGACGGACCGGAGCAGGTGGTCGTACAGGTTGCCGTAGACCGCGGACCAGGTCCGGGCCGACGCCCCCGGCGCGGCGGCGAGCAGGACGGCGATCAGCAGGAGGGCCGGGCCGAGGAGCCGGCGGCGGAGCGACGGGTGGGAGTGGACCATGGAGCACCTCTACTTCGGTTCGGGTTCGATGGTTCGCGGGCTTGCGGTGCCGGGGAGGTCTTCCTCCCCCCCCGTCCAGGTGGGCACGCGCCGCCCGGGGGCGTGTGGACGGGAGCCGTGGCGGGCGGTTGAATGGTCGCAGGGGGGGCGGCTCGCATCCGATTCACGCTGTCTCGGGAGGAGCCCATGCCGTCCGATACCGTTCGTTCCCGTCGCCGTTCCCGCCTGTACGGGGTGGTGTCCCTGATCCTGCTCTTCGTGGGATCGACGCTTGCGGCCGCGCCGCAGGGTCGTTCCCCCGGGTTCCCTGCACCCGGAGGACCGGGGGGCGACGAGCAGCTCGGGAAGTACTCGTACGACGACTTCGAGACGACCGAGACCTGCGCCGCCTGCCACGTGGACCTCACCCGCCAGCACGAGCAGGCGCTGATGGCGCAGTCCTACACGCACCACTGGGACGAGATCGAGTACTTCGAGCTCGCCGTGCCCCACGCTGAGAAGGACCCGAAGGTGGCCGGGGTCAAGGCCGGCTGCAACGGCTGCCACGCGCCGCTCGCGTTCCTGGCCGGGGACGTCCCGCCGCCGCGGCCCGCGGAGAACGGCCGGGCGAACGAGGGCGTCTCCTGCGACCTGTGCCACGTGATGACCGGGTTCACCGGGGACACACCGTACAATTTCAACTACGAGCTCGACCCGGGGGACGTCAAGCTGGGGGCTCGCGAGCCCGGGGACAGCCCGTACCACGTCGCAGAGCAAAGCGGGTTCTACCGCACCGCCGAGTACTGCGGCACCTGCCACAACGAGCAGAGCCCGTACGGCGTCTGGGTGAAGTCGACCCACCTGGAGTGGAAGGAGGGTCCCCACGGTCGAGCCGGGATCGTCTGCCAAGACTGCCACATGCCTCCCGCGCGCGGCAAGAGCGCCGACGCCGGTCCGGAGCACCCGGACGTGCGGCAGCACCTGTTCCACGGCGCCCACGACGACGGCAAGCTGGCCGGCGTGATCGAGGTCCGGATCCATCCGGAGGAGCGCCGGGCGAGGCCGGGCGACCGGGTGGAGCTCACCGCCACCCTGGTCAACGCCAAGGCGGGGCACCCGGTGCCCACCGGCTCGGTGGAGGAGCGGGTGCTGTGGGTGCACGTGGAGGCCAGGGGATCGAACGGTGCGACCCATCCGCTGCCGGTGGACGCGAAAGGGTTCGAGGGCGAGGAGCACACCATCGCCTCCGACACCGCCCTCGCCTACCAGGACCTGGGGTTCATCCAGGAGATCGACGGCTTCGAAGGGTTGAAGCGGGACGGCGAGGTGCCGGCCGGGGACCGGATCTTCCGGATGCCGTACTTCGATCCGCAGGGGCGGATGACCATCGCCCAGTGGCACACCGCCAGCCTGGGGGTGGACTACCGGCTCTGGCCCCTCGAGGCGGTGAACGAGACCTACACCTGGACGGTCCCCGAGATGCCTCCGGGCGAGGTCACCGTCACCGCCACCGTCTGGTACTCGCGCCTGGTCTCCTCGGTGGCCGAGCACATGGGCGTGCCGCGGGAGGAGTCGCGGCCGGTGAAGGTGGCGAGCCACGCGACCACGATCGTGATCGGGGAGTGAACCGAAGAGAGAGGGGGGCATCATGCCCGAGGACGTTGATCGAGTGACCGAGCCCCTGCGCCACGTCGTGGCGTCCACCGACTTCTCCGAGCCGGCCGCCTCCGGCGTCGCGTGGGCCCGGGAGATCGCGCGGGCTCACGGGGCGACCCTGCACCTGGTCCACGCCGTCGACCAGCTCGATCCCCGGATGCTGGGCACGGTCGGCGCCGAGCTGCTCGCCGCGGGCGCCGAGCAGCACCGGGACCTGGCCGAGGAGGCCCTGAGGTTCGCCCGCGAGCGTCTGGACGCCGAGGCCCGGGAGATGGAGGCCTCGGGGCTCGCCGTCACGGCCTGGGCCGACTTCGGACAGCCCTCCCAGGTCGTCCTGCGGGCGGTGCACGAGCACGCGGCCGACCTGGTGGTGACGGCCACCCGGGGGTTCGGTGGCTTCCGCCACCTGCTCCTCGGCTCCACCGCCGAGCGGGTGGTGCAGCGCTGCGAGGTGCCGGTGCTGAGCGTCCACCGGGGCGACCGGGACGGCGCCGGGCCGATCCGGCGGCTGCTCGTGCCGACCGACTTCTCGGACGACGCCCACCACGCCCTCCGGGCGGCGGTGCGGGTCTTCCGCCCCGGCCCGGGCACCACGATCCACCTGTTGCACGTCGTCCACCTGCCGCCCGAGTACCAGGTCTACCGCGCCGACGGGCTGTCGGGGATGTCCCGGGGGCTCGTCGGCCAGGCGATGGAGGTGGCCGAGGAGGAGATCGCCAAGGTGGCTGCCGGCCTCGACCGGGACGGCGCGACGGTGGAGACCGAGGTGACCGAGGGCGACCCGGCCGACATCATCGTGGCCCGGGCGGACGACCGGGAGGTGGACCTGATCGCCATGGGAACCCACGGCGCCGGCGCCATCGAGCGCCTGTTCCTCGGCACCGTCGCCCGCCGGGTGGTCCAGCACGGTCCGTGCCCGGTCCTCACCGTGCGCCACCGGTCCTGAGGGTCAGTGCTTCATTCACGAAACACTTTTCCGCGATCGGTCATTTACTGATAGAGTCCGATGAAGGTCTCTACCGACCGCGGAGGGTGGGGTGATGAGGCGTAGCTTCGAGGTTGAGCATGTTGCCATCCACCTGGTCGACCGAACGCTCGATGACCCCAGGTACTCGCAGGCGGAGGTTGACCTAGCTCGCTTCGCGGGCGCCAACCGCGAAGCCATCGACACATTTTTCGACGGTCATTTGAATCGGGCATGGGAGGCGGAAGAGGGAGAGCGCACTCGGGCTGCGATACTGAAACCCGGTTCAGTGGTCGGTGACCATTTCAAGGCGCTCCAGAGCGACCGGACAGACTTCTTCGAGCGCTCCAAGAAGCTCGCGGACCGGCTCCAGGCGCTCGCCAAGCCCCGTAATACCACCCGGGGGCTCCTCATGGTCCTCTGGTTCCGAATGGCTGGTGACGACCGACGGTTCCTCGGGCTGTTCAAGATGGATCCGGGCTCGAGTGACCTGATCACGCTCCGGGAAGACGACACGGGCCAATACCTGCTCGATCTGGCCGTCGAGCACGTGGAACAGGTGCTGCCGGGCCCGGAAACCGGAGTCCTCAAGTGGGCGATCCTCCCGCACCCGACGCGTCCGACGTTCCAGGCCAAGCTCAAGGATCACGAAGGTGACGAAGACGTCGCCCTGTACTTTCAGGATTTCCTCGGCTGTGAGCCGCGGCTCAGCGCCAGGAAACAGGTGCACGTACTCGTCCAAGAGTTGGCTGCCTATGCGGAGCAGCATCACGCCGATGAAGATTGGCATTCTGGCGTGAACGACACATTGGAAGACCTCAAGCAAAAGGACCGCGTGACTCTCTCCACGGTCAAGGAGAGTCTGAGAACACGCTCGGGCCTTCGGAACGTCGATACGAGAGCATTGCAGCAGCGACTACGCCGGGTAAAGGCTGCGGATCTGGACTTTTCGGGGGACAAGCTGCGCGTCGCCAAGCTCCGATACATCCTGGACAATGGGATCAAGATCTACGGGTCTCTCGATGTCATGCAGAGTGCGGTGACGATCCTCCAAGTTGCCGGCGGGTACGAGTTCGTGGTGCGGGCTGGTAGCTACAGAGAGGACCACAGGTGATGGCGTCGCCCGAGACCGAGCCTCGGGCAGCGCTCTTTTGTGCCTATGCGGCCGGAGTCGAGCTTCTGAGGCAGTGCTTCGATCCCGAAGACGCGCTGACGTGCGACGATCTGAGGGACCGGTTTCAGCTCCAGTCCTGCAAGGACTGGGAGTGGTTGGCACTGCACCTGCGCGATCTGGCCACGGTGCTGCTTCCCTTGCGCTTCCGGATCGTCCTCGAGGGCACAGTGCACGGGCTGGAGGTTCGTCTACGGCTTCACACGATCAACCGTGAGCTTCTCGTGGAGACCGAGGAGCGGAGGCGTGCCGCTCCTCCTTCTGTTGCGCTCTCAGGGCGGGCCGCCATCATCGCCTACCGAGAACTTGGAGAAAGCTTGGGGGGAGAAGGGGAGCTGGTAGAGCTGGAGCGGCTTGTCGAGCAGATCGACCGGTTGAGCCAGACAGGCGTTCGACCGCACCTTCGGATCACAGTTGCATTGGACGGTAAAGACACTATCGCCGGGCGCTTCGCGATGTCGGGAGTTCCCGCGAGCATTCCGAAGCCGATCGTCTTTCTGTTTCCCGAAGCGGTGGCCGCGTACTTGGCCTCTTGCTCGCTCGCCCAGCTCGAGGAGGAGTGCTTCCAGCGGGGACAGCGTACGGTCTTCCTGGTGTTTGGTTTCGACGGCGGCTTCGGCAACGATCTGGTCGCCTTTGTCGGTAGGAGATGGATCGATCGTCTCGATGTCCTCTTGACCGAGTCGCTCGCCGAGATCACCTTGGAAGAGGGCCAGGAGGTGCTCAGACTTCACGGGGCCGGGGGCGTATGGCTTGAGCGGAGTCGATGGCTCCGGCCCGAGATGTTCGATCCGGGAGAGACGACAGACACGGCTTCCGGCGGCGCAGCGGGAATTCTGGTTCAACTCCGGCTTCTCCGGGTGCTGTTGGCGGCGATCTTCCTGGCGGACCACGCTGAGGCGGTCCGTCGCGAGGCGGGTGCCGAGGATGGCGCCGAGCAGCGGGTCAAGTACCGGGGGCACGTGGAGGTGGCGATCGGAATCTCGCGCAATGAGTTGGCCCGGATTGACCGGAAGGCTTCACTTTGGGCGGGACACGATGGGACTTTGCGGATCGACGATCTCTATGCCCTGTATCGGTATGTGTACGAGGGGTACAAGGTCGACAAGCTGGAGATCGCACAACAGTTCGTCTCCCTGCTCGCCCGGGATCTCTCGAGCCTGTGCACAAAGGCAGCGGAGGTGGAGGGGGCCACCCGGCAGACCTATCACAGGTCGCTCCGGGAAGGGATCGCTGAATACTTCGATGCCCGTCAGAAGATCCAAGATCGGATCAAGAGCGCGGTCGACGAGACCTCTGGAAGTGTGCTGAGCCTGACCCGGGAGGTGAGCGGCGACCTGTACAAGCTGGCTGGTTTGTCAGTCGGAGCGTTGGTCGGAGCGTTCCTCAAACCGGACCTCACACCGATTGCCCTCTTGACTGCCGGCGCGGGGATCGCGCTGTATGCGGTCTTGGTCATCGCTCTTCATCTGGCCACGCTGGAGCGTACGTACGAGCTTCGGCTTCGGCAGCATCGCGACTTCATCGGCTCGTTTGGAGAGGTCCTCCGAAAGGAGGAGATCGAAGCTTTCCTGGGAGATACCCTGCTCAACCAGTCGGAGATCCTCTTTCTGGGGAGGCTTGGCTGGGCTCGCCTGGTCTACGGCGTGGCCTTTGTAGTTGCCCTGTTCGTGGTCGTGGGTGCCCTTCAAGAAATCAGATTCTCCTGAGCCTCGCTACTCGCTCCAGCTCCGGACGGTGAAGGTCCAGACCGCCAGGTCGGGGGCCCAGAAGTCGTCCGGCAGGCCGGCCTTGCGCTTGAGGGTGCGGAGGAAGTCCCGCGGCTCCGGGAAGTGCCGCCAGACCTGGGGGAGGTAGGTGCCGCACTGCCGGCCCCACTCGAGCACCAGCCCCTCGACGCCGGGGCGCAGGGCGGCCAGCAGCTCGGCCTCCGAGGCGACCGTGAGACGCCGCAGGGGGGAGAGCACCGAGACCACAATCGCCACCGGATCGGTCTCCAGCTCCTCGGCGGTCAGGGGCGGGAACCGGGGGTCGTGGAAGGCGGCCGCCCGGGTGTTGAAGCGCAGGTCCTCGACCAGGGTCCGGGTGGCGCGGACGGTCCCGATGCAGCCGCGGAGCCGGGGCTCGTCGCGCCGGGCTCCGGCCTGCGTGAGCGTCACGAAGGTCGCCGCCCGCCGGTCCAGCCACTCCTCGCCGGGGACCGCGAGCGGCTCTCCGCCGAAGGCCTCCACCAGCGTGTCGCGGCACAGGGCCGGCAACAGGAGACCCTGCTCGTTCTCCAGGGCGAGGAGATCGAGCGGGCCGAGCTCTTCCGGAGTGGCCGCCGGACCCTCCATGACGGAAGCCTACCGCAACCGACCCCTTCCGGCCCGTGTGACAGAGGTGTGACAATCCCTCCGTCTCCTGCTAGCGTACGGCCGCCCGAACGACGTTCCAGCTCCCTTCGACCCACCGCCCGAGCGCCATCCCGTGACCGCGACCGGACCCAGCCCCGCGCCGTACGCTCCAAGCTCCTGGCGGCGCCGCGTGGGCCGCGTCGCCCTGCTGGCGCTCCTCCTCTTCGCCTTCTTCGTCGGCCTCGACATGATGGGGCTGGCCTTCAAGCTGTTCGGCAAGGGGCTGGCCCAGGAGATGATCGCCCGGACCGCGAACCCGTTCGTCGGTCTGCTGGTGGGGATCCTGGCCACCAGCCTGGTCCAGAGCTCGTCGACCACGACCTCGATGACGGTCGGCCTGGTGGCGGCCGGCGCACTGACCATCGACGGGGCGATCCCGATCATCATGGGGGCGAACATCGGCACGTCGGTGACCAACACGCTGGTCTCCCTGGGCCACGTGACCCGGCGCGAGGAGTTCAAGCGGGCGTTCGCCGGGGCCA
>JASFUJ010000092.1:0-8447 GCA_050050355.1 Acidobacteriota bacterium | reverse complement strand
CCCCGAACGACCCCTGGAGACCCGGAGGTCCCGGGACGAGGCCAGCCACTCCCAATTTGTGACCCGGAGGTCAGATGCCCAAGAAAGACAGCGGCGACGAAGTACTCAGGTGCTCTTTCTGCAACAAGAGCCAGCGTGAGGTCAAGAAGCTGATCGCCGGGCCGACGGTCTTCATCTGTGACGAATGTGTCGACATCTGTCTCGACATCATCGCCGAGGACCGGATGCTCGAGCAGCAGCAGGACGCGTCGCTGCCGAAACCCCGCGAGATCAAGGCCATGCTCGACGACTACGTGGTCGACCAGGAGCAGGCCAAGAAGAAGCTCGCGGTCGCGGTCTACAACCACTACAAGCGCATCGACTTCGTCGAGAAGGCCCGCGGCGACGTGGAGCTGCAGAAGTCGAACATCCTGCTCATCGGACCTACGGGCACGGGCAAGACCCTCCTGGCGCAGACCCTGGCCAGGCTCCTCTCGGTCCCCTTCACCATCGCCGACGCCACCACCCTCACCGAGGCCGGCTACGTGGGTGAGGACGTCGAGAACATCATCCTGAAGCTCTACCAGGCGTCCGGGAACGACAAGGAGAAGACCGAGCGGGGCATCGTCTACATCGACGAGATCGACAAGATCTGCCGCAAGAGCGACAACCCGTCGATCACTCGCGACGTCTCCGGAGAGGGCGTCCAGCAGGCCCTGCTGAAGATCCTCGAAGGGACGCAGTGCAACGTGCCGCCGCAGGGCGGCCGCAAGCACCCTCACCAGGAGTTCCTGCAGATCGACACGACCAACATCCTCTTCATCGTCGGCGGGGCCTTCGTCGGCCTGGAAGAGGTCATCGAGAAGCGCCTCAACCAGAAGAGCCTCGGCTTCGGGGCCGAGATCTCCGACCGCAAGACGCGGCGCAAGGGCGAGGTCCTGGAAAAGGCGCTCCCGGAGGATCTCATCAAGTACGGGCTGATTCCCGAGTTCGTCGGCCGGCTGCCGGTGGTGGCCACCCTCGACGAGCTCGACGAGTCCGCGCTGGTGCGGATCCTCAAGGAGCCCAAGAACAGCCTGATCCGCCAGTACCAGACGATCCTCGAGTTCGAGGGCGTCGAGCTGACGTTCACCGACGACGCTTTGCGATTGATCGCCAAGGAGGCCCTCACCCGGGCCGTCGGCGCCCGGGGCCTGAGGATCATCCTCGAAGAGCTGATGCTCGACCTGATGTACAACGTGCCCTCGCAGCGCGACATCAAGCAGTGCGTCATCAACGAGGACGCCGTCCAGCGGCACATGGAGCCGATCGCGTTCTACAAGAAGGCCGGCTGAGCGGGTTGACGAACGACAGCTTCCCCGGTGCGCCCGCGTCCGACCTCGGGGTCGGGCGTCGGCCGGGCGCCGGGAGGGCACCGAGCCGGGCCCCGCGGCCCGCCACGACGACTCTGACGCAGCACCGAGGTATCCATAGAACATGAGCTCCTCTTTCATCACGACCACCCGTGAAACGCTCCCCCTCGTCCCGTTGCGGGACATGGTGGTGTTCCCCCACATGATGGCGCCGTTCATCGTCGGGCGCGAAAGCTCCGTGCGGGCGCTCGAGAACACCCTGTCGAGCCCGCACAAGCGGATCTTCCTGGTCGCCCAGAAGGACCCGAAGGTCGACGACCCGGCGCGCGAGGACATCCACGACATGGGGGTGGTGGCCACCGTCATCCAGAACCTCAAGCTCCCCAACGGGAACGTCAAGGTGATGGTCGAGGGGATTCAGCGGGGCCGGGTGCTGGAGATGGAGGAGACCGAAGGCGCGGTGCGGTCCGAGGTCGAGGTCCTCGACATCGACTATCCGATGAGCGAGGAGCTCCAGATGTACATGTCGAAGGTCCTGTCGATCTTCGAGCAGTACGCCAAGATGTCCCATCACCTGGCCTTCGAAGGCCTGATGTCGACCCTCAAGGTGGACGACCCGGACCGCTTCGCCGACACCCTGGCGGCCCACCTGATGATCTCCACCGCCGAAAAGCAGGCCCTGCTGGAGCTGGTGAACCCGTACGAGCGGCTGCAGCGGCTTCACGACCTGATCGACGTGGAAGTCGAGAAGATCAACATCGACAAGCGCATCAACGTCAAGGTCAAGAAGCAGATGGAGAAGGCCCAGAAGGAGTACTACCTCAACGAGAAGATCAAGGCCATCCATCAAGAGCTGGGCCGCAAGGACGACCGCTCGGACGAGATCGCCGAGCTCAAGGAGAAGATCGAGGAGGCCGGGCTTCCCGAGGAGGTCAAGGAGAAGGCGGAGCAGGAGCTCAAGCGCCTCGAGGCCATGCCGCCGGTGTCCGCCGAGGCCACGGTGTCGCGCAACTACATCGACTGGCTGGTGAGCGTGCCCTGGCAGGAGGCGAGCGAGGAGCAGACCGAGCTCAAGCAGGCCGAAGAGGTCCTGAACGCCGACCACTACGGGCTGGAGAAGATCAAGGAGCGGATCCTCGAGTTCCTGGCGGTGCGCCAGCTCGTGGGGCAGACCCAGAGCTCGATCATCTGCTTCGTCGGCCCTCCGGGGGTCGGCAAGTCGTCGCTCGCCAAGTCCATCGCCCGGGCCACCGGCCGCGAGTTCGTGCGCCTGTCGCTGGGCGGCGTCCGGGACGAGGCCGAGATCCGCGGCCACCGGCGCACCTACATCGGGGCGTTCCCCGGACAGATCATCCAGATGATGAAGAAGGCCGGCAAGGTGAACCCGGTCTTCCTCCTGGACGAGATCGACAAGATGTCGATGGACTTCCGGGGCGATCCGTCGTCCGCGCTCCTCGAGGTGCTGGATCCGGAGCAGAACGACACCTTCGTCGACCACTACCTCGACGTGGAGTACAACCTGTCCAAGGTCATGTTCATCGCCACGGCGAACGTGGCCCACACCATCCCTCCGGCGCTCAAGGACCGGATGGAGGTGATCGAGCTCCACGGCTACACGCCGAACGAAAAGCTGGAGATCGCCAAGCAGTTCCTGGTGCCGAAGCAGCTCGACCGGCACGGCCTGTCGAGCGACAACGTCGTCTACGAGGACGACGCGGTCCGGACCCTGATCGACCACTACACCCGCGAGGCGGGGGTGCGGAACCTGGAGCGCGAGATCGCCTCCGTGGCCCGCAAGGTGGCCCGCAAGGTGGTCACCCAGGAGGACCAGGATCTGGAGATGCAGATCGGTCCGGAGACGGTGGTCGAGCTCCTTGGCAAGCACAAGTTCCGCAAGCGGCGCAAGAACGAGACCTCGGAGGTGGGGCTGGCGACCGGCATGGCCTGGACCGAGGCCGGCGGCGAGATCCTGGAGACCGAGGTCGGCCTGATGAAGGGCAAGGGCAAGCTGACCCTCACCGGCAAGCTCGGCGAGGTGATGCAGGAGTCGGCCCGCGCGGCGGTCTCCTACCTCCGGAGCCGGGCCGAGATGCTCGGGATCGACCCGGAGTTCAACGACGGCATCGACCTCCACATCCACGTGCCCGAGGGGTCGATCCCCAAGGACGGTCCGTCGGCCGGCATCACCATGGCGACCGCCCTGGTGTCGTCGCTCACCGGCATCCCGGTCCGCAAGGACGTGGCCATGAGCGGGGAGATCACACTGCGCGGCAAGGTCTTGCCCGTCGGCGGGATCAAGGATAAGGTTCTGGCCGCGTTCCGAGCCGGAATCAACGAGGTGGTCCTGCCGAAAGAGAACGAGAAGGACCTGGAGGACATCCCCGAAGAGGTCCGCGACCTCCTGGAGGTCCACCTGACCGAGTCCATGGACGACGTCTTGCGCGTCGCCCTGGACGGGGAGCTGACCCAGGTCCCGAAAGCGGATACCAAGTTCGAGGAGGCTGCCTCGAAGCCTCCCGTGGGGCAGGATTCTCTGGCCCACTGACCCTGGACCGTTCCGCGCTTCCCGCCGCGCTCCGCGGCGAGGCGGGAGCGGGAACGGTCGATACGGCGGTCGACAAGGCCTCCGGGGTCGCCCGAGCGGCGGACGCCGGCGGCACTGGTGCCGGTCCGGGGCGACCGGGGCTTCTCGCTGACAGCATGGCGCGCGCGCTCGCCGGACGGAGCCCGCGCGGGACCGACCGACTTCCGGGTCGCGGGGAGTCCCCGACCAGCACAAGGCCGTGAAGATCGACAGCGCCGAGCACGTTCGGGCCGCCCACGACGAGGCGCGGTTCCTCCGGGACGATCGCCCGCAGATCGCGTTCGTCGGGCGCTCGAACGTCGGGAAATCGAGTCTGATGAACCGGCTGCTCGGTCGCAAGAAGCTGGCCCGGACCAGCGGCCGTCCCGGGCGAACCCGGGCGGTGCACTACTACCTGGTCGACCGCCGGTTCTACTTCGTCGACCTGCCGGGCTACGGGTACGCGAAGGTGCCCGAGTCCGAGCGGCGGAGCTGGGCCGAGCTGGTGGACCGGTACTTCCGGCGGGCGCCGTCGCACCCGTTGGTGGTGCTGATCGTGGACGCGAAGGTCGGGGCCACGGAGCTGGACGTCGAGGCTTTGAAGTACCTGGCCTCGCTCGCCACGCCGGTCGTGGTGGCGGCGACCAAGGTCGATCGGCTGCCGCGCGGGAAGCGTGCGGCGCGCCGCGCGGAGATCGGTCGCCGCCTGGGAATCACGGACCGATCACGGATCATCCCCGTCTCGGCGAGAACGGGCGAAGGGATCAAGGACCTCTGGAAAGAGATCAACAGCTTTCTTCGGGCGGGGCCCCCGGGCTTCGAGAGACCACCTCACGAGGAACACGACGATGGGTAAATCAGCGCAGAACGTGAAGAAGGACCGGAATCATCGCAACCGCAATCGGGATCAGCGGGATCAACGAGATCAACGCGACAAGGGCGGCCGCGGAGGAGGCGGTGGCGGTGGCGGAGGCAAGGGCAAGGGCAAAGGGGGGAGGACCCTCGACATCCGCGCCCTCAAGGAGATGTCCATCTCCGAGCTCACCGAGCGGGCCAACGACCTGGGGGTCGAGGGTGCCGCCGGCATGCGCAAGCAGGAGCTGATCTTCAAGATCCTGCAGGCGCAGACCGAGAAGAGCGGCCTGATCTTCGCCGAGGGGGTGCTCGAGTGCCTGCCGGACGGCTTCGGCTTCCTCCGGGCCCCCGAGTACAACTACCTGCCGGGTCCGGACGACATCTACGTGTCGCCCTCCCAGATCCGGCGCTTCGACCTGCGCACGGGGGACACGGTCTCCGGGCAGGTGCGCCAGCCCAAGGAGGGTGAGCGCTACTTCGCGCTGATCAAGGTCGAGGCGGTCAACTTCGAGCACCCGGAGACGTCGAAGCAGAAGATCTTCTTCGACAACCTGACCCCGCTCTACCCGGAGGAGCGCCTCCATCTGGAGGTCCCCGGCGACATGTCCTCCCGGGTGATGGATCTCATCACCCCCATGGGGAAGGGCCAGCGGGCCCTGATCGTGGCGCCGCCGCGGACCGGCAAGACCATGCTCCTCCAGTCGATCGCCCACTCGGTCGAGAAGAACCACCCCGAGGTGGTGCTGATCGTGCTGCTCATCGACGAGCGGCCCGAGGAGGTCACCGACATGCAGCGCTCGGTCCAGGGCGAGGTGGTGTCGTCGACCTTCGACGAGCCGGCCACCCGCCACGTCCAGGTGGCGGAGATGGTCATCGAGAAGGCGAAGCGGCTGGTGGAGCACAAGAAGGACGTGGTCATCCTGCTCGACTCCATCACCCGCCTGGCCCGGGCCTACAACACGGTCCAGCCACCCTCGGGCAAGGTGCTGTCGGGCGGGATCGACGCCAACGCCCTGCACCGGCCGAAGCGCTTCTTCGGTGCGGCGCGGAACATCGAAGAGGGCGGCTCGCTCACCATCATCTCCACGGCCCTGGTCGACACCGGCAGCCGGATGGACGATGTCATCTTCGAGGAGTTCAAGGGCACCGGCAACTGCGAGATCCACCTGGACCGCAAGCTGGTCGACAAGCGGGTCTTCCCGTCCATCGACATCAACAAGTCCGGAACCCGGAAGGAAGAGCTGCTGATGCCGTCCAACGAGCTCCACCGGGTCTGGGTCCTGCGCAAGGTGCTCAACCCGCTGTCGACGGTCGAATCGATGGAGCTGCTGCTGGACAAGCTGTCGAAGACCAAGACCAACAGCGACTTCCTGAACGCCATGTCGAAGTAGCGGGATCCCCGTGCCGAAGCTCCGGGTCGGCATCGCCGACACGTTGGACACCCGAGCGTTGGCCTGGGGCCTTCTCAAGGGGCATCACGCGGATCTGTTCTCCCCGCTGGTCCGTCCGGCGCACCTGATCGGCCGGCTGCTGGAGCAGGGCGGCGTCGACGTGGCCCTGACCCCCTCCGTCGAGGTCGCCGCCGTCGGCGGCCTGCAGGTGCTTCCCGACCTCTGCATCGCCTTCCACGGAGCGGCCCGCAGCCTGGTCCTGCTGTCCCGCTCTCCCCTCTCCCAGATCCGCCGGCTGATGCGCGAGCGCGGCACCGGAACCGGCGCCGTCGCGCTGTCCATCCTCCTCGCGGAGATTTTCGGCCGGTTCCCGGAGGTCGAGGAGCGCGAGCCCGGCGAGCTGACCGGCGGCCGGGGGCCGCTGGACCCCGGCCGGCCCACCTCCCTGGCGCCGGGCGAAGCCGTGCTCCTGACGGGCGGAGCCGCCCTGAGGGCACCCCGCGAGGACCTCCACGCGCTCGACATCGGCGCCGCCTGGCGCGAGCTCACGGGGCGGCCCCTGGTGATGGGCGTGTGGGCCGTCCGCCCGGGGGTGACGCTCCCCGAGCTCCCCTTCTACTTCAAGAGCAGCCTGCGCTACGGGCTCTCCTCCCTCGGCGCCATCGCCCGGGAAGGGGCGGCGGAGCTCGGGGTGGGCTCGAGAGAGCTCGAGGACTACCTGCGCAAGACGGTGAGCTACCTGCTGCGCGAGGAGGAGCGGCGGGGCCTGCAGGACCTGTTCGACCGTGCGGCGCGGCACGGCCTGGCCCCGAAGCGGCGGCTCGAGCTCTACGACGGCGGGTAGACTCGGCGTCGTGGGCGCCGAGAGCACATCGAGGCTGGCCGGATGGGGGCGCCGGTCCGTGCCGGGGCGGGAGGTGCGGTCCGAGGACCTTCCGGCGATCACCGACGGCGCGGTCCTCACCCGCGGCCTGGGCCGCTCCTACGGGGACTCGGCCCTGCCGCCTCCCGGCGTGCTCGAGATTCCGGCCTCCCCCCTGGCCGACCGCATCCTGTCGTTCGAGCCCGACGCCGGATCCGACTCCGGCGAGCGCACCGCGCTCCTGCGGGCCGAGGCCGGCCTCTCGCTCGACCGCATCGTCCGGACCTTCCTGCCCCGCGGCTGGTTCGTCCCGGTCACGCCGGGCACCCGGTACGTGACCCTCGGCGGCATGGTGGCCGCCGACGTCCACGGCAAGAACCACCACGTGGCGGGGACCATCGGCCGGCACGTGACCCGCCTGACCCTCCGCCTGGCCACCGGGGAGATCGTTCCCTGCTCGCGGGACGAGAGGCCCGACCTC
Organism: Acidobacteriota bacterium; assembly: GCA_050050355.1. Lineage (GTDB taxonomy): Bacteria > Acidobacteriota > Thermoanaerobaculia > Multivoradales > DATKCC01 > JASFUJ01. The sequence continues at coordinate 964 of JASFUJ010000092.1, read as the reverse complement.
TTCCGGGCGACGCTCGGGGGCATGGGGCTGACCGGCCACATCCTGGAGGTGGAGCTGCGGATGGTCCGCGTGCCCAGCCCGTGGATCTTCGCCGAGAGCTTTCCGGTGCCGGACGTGGTCGCCTTCGTGGAGGCGCTCCGGGAGTCCGCCCGGGCGTGGCCGTTCACCGTCGGCTGGATCGACTGCCTGACCCCGGGGCGCCGGGGCCGGCTCCCGGGCCGGGGCATCCTCGACCGGGGCCGCTGGGCGGAGCCGGGCGAGGCTCCCGCCGCTTCCCCCGCTCCCCGGCGGACGCTCTCGGTGCCGTTCGTCGCGCCGGGCTGGCTGCTCAACCCGCTCACCGTCCGCGCGTTCAACGCCGTCTACTACCACCGGTCCCGCCTGTGGGGGCGGGGCCGGACCCGCCGCGGTGTCGTCCACCCGGAGTCCTTCTTCTATCCGCTCGACGCCGTCCGCCACTGGAACCGCCTGTACGGTCCGCGGGGGTTCACCCAGTACCAGTGCGTGCTCCCGGAGCACGCCGAAGGCGGGCCGGCCGCGGCGGCGGTCCGGTTCCTGGAGGTCCTGACCGGCCGGGGGGGCGCCTCCTTCCTCTGCGTGATCAAGGACTGCGGCCCGGAGGGCGAAGGGGTGCTGTCCTTCCCCCGGCCGGGCATCTCGATCGCCGTCGACCTGCCGGTCCGGGGCGGTACCCCGGAGCTGATCGACGCCCTCGACCGGCGGGTGGTCGCCGAGGGGGGCCGTATCTACCTGGCCAAGGACGCCTTCACCCGGGCCGAGCGGTTCCGGGCGATGGAGGACGGCCGGCTCGACGAGCTGGCCGCGATCCGCCGGCGTTACGATCCCGACGGGCGACTGAAGAGCGCCCAGTCGGTCCGCATCCTGGGAGACAGCCCATGAAGAACGTTTCCGACCAGCCGTTGCAGGTCGTCTTGCTCGGAGCCACGAAGGGGATCGGCCGGGC
>JASFUJ010000091.1:0-8449 GCA_050050355.1 Acidobacteriota bacterium | reverse complement strand
GGCGACCGGGAGCGAGCCGGCGGCGGCCGGTCCGGACGAATCGAGCGCCGAGCCGTTCTCCCTCGGATCGATCGACCTCGAGGACGAGCCCGCGCCGACCCGGGTCGAGCCTCCGGCGGAGCCGGCTCCTCCCCCGCCTCCGACCGGGTCCGACGCCCCGCCCCCGCTCGACGTGCTGGACGAGACCCCGGTGTTCGACGACCTGCCGGAGGTGGACGAGCTCGAGGACCTGGACGACGACGAGCCGGGGCTCGCCGTGGGCGCCGACGCGGAGGAGCCGCGCCCCGATCCGGAGCCGGAGCCGGAGCCGGAGCCCGAGCCGGTGGAGACGGCTGCGCCGCCGCCGCCGGCCGAGCCCCCGGTCGCCCCCCCGCCCGCGCCCGCGGCCTCCCCGGCGCCCGCGGCCTCCCCCGAGCCCGCGGCCTCCGAGGCGCCGCCGGCGCCGGCCGGCTCCGGCTCGCCGCTCTCCGACGAGGACGTGGACCGGATCGCCCGGCGGATCCTCGAGCTGCTGGGGGACACACCGATCCGTGACGTGGCCTGGGAGGTGGTACCGGACATGGCGGAGGTCGTCATCCGGACCCGCCTCCGGGAGCTCGAGACCCAGGTCGAGTCGGTCGAGTAAGCTTCCGACCCGGCCCCGAGCGTCTCCGGCGGCGCCCCGCCGGAGCCGGACGGTCCATTCCCGACCGATCTCCCGGCCCCCGGAGTGCGCCGCCGGCCCGTCCGAGCCGACCGAGCCGATCGAGCCGAAACCCGACCCCAGCGAACCGGACCCGACCGCATCCGATCGAACCCGACTCCATTGACACGAGCCCATCATGTCCACCATGAAGACCCATTTCGACCCCCGGAGCTTCGAGCGCCACTGGCGGGAGCGCTGGCACGAGGCCGGCCACTTCACCGCCGAGGCTCCGTCCGAGCGCCCCGGCTTCTGCATCATGATCCCGCCACCCAACGTGACGGGGAAGCTCCACCTCGGCCACGCTCTCCAGACGGCCCTGCAGGACCTGCTCACCCGCTGGAAGCGGATGCAGGGGTACAACACCCTCTGGCTCCCGGGCACCGACCACGCGGGGATCGCCACTCAGCTCATGGTGGAGCGCCAGCTCGCCGGGGAGGGGACCAGCCGCGAGGAGATCGGCCGCGAGGCCTTCCTGGAGCGCATGTGGGAGTGGAAGAGCCGCTACCACGGCAACATCGGGCGCCAGCTCGAGCGCCTCGGGGCGAGCTGTGACTGGTCCCGGGAGCGGTTCACCCTCGACGAGGGCCTGAACCGGGCCGTGCGCGAGGCGTTCGTCCGCCTGTACGACGAGGGGCTGATCTACCGGGGCGAGTACATGGTGAACTGGTCGCCGGAGCTCAACACCGCCATCTCGGACCTGGAGGTCGAGATGAAGACGGTGCGCGGGACGCTCTGGACCATCGCCTACCCGCTGGCGGGCGGCGGGGACGAGCGGGTGACCGTGGCCACCACCCGGCCGGAGACCATGCTCGGGGACACCGCGGTCGCGTTCAACCCCGGCGACGAGCGCTTCCGGCACCTGGAGGGCAAGACCGCGATCCTCCCCCTGGTGGGCCGCGAGATCCCGTTCGTCGCCGACGAGGCCGTGGAGCCCGACTTCGGCACCGGCCTGGTCAAGGTCACCCCCTTCCACGACCCGGCCGACTTCGAGATGGGCCGGCGCCACGACCTGCCCCGGATCCAGGTGATCGGCCGGGACGGCCGGATGACCGAGGCCGCCGGGGAGGACTTCGCCGGCCTGGACCGGTTCGAGGCCCGGAAGAAGGTGGTCGAGCGCCTGCGGGAGGAAGGCTTCCTGGTGAAGGTGGAGGACTACACCCACAACGTGGGCCACAGCGACCGGGGCGGCGAGCCGGTGGAGCCGCTGGTGTCGACCCAGTGGTTCTGCGACGTCTCCGGCATGGCCGAGCGGTCGCTGACGGCGGTGCGGGACGGCGAGGTCACCCTCATCCCCGGCACCTGGGAGAAGACCTGGGAGCACTGGCTCGAGAACATCAAGCCCTGGTGCGTCTCGCGCCAGCTCTGGTGGGGCCACCGGATCCCGGCCTGGTACACGGAGGAGGGCGAGGTGGTGGTCGCCCGCACCGAGGAGGAGGCGGCGGAGAGGGCCCGGGCCCGCGGGTACGAGGGGGAGCTCACCCGGGACGAGGACGTCCTCGACACCTGGTTCTCCTCCGGCCTGTGGCCGTTCTCGACCCTCGGCTGGCCGGAGGAGACCCCCGACCTGGAGACCTTCTACCCGACCGACGTGCTGATCACCGGCCACGACATCCTGTTCTTCTGGGTGGCGCGGATGGTGATGCTCGGCTACCACTTCACCGGTCGGGAGCCCTTCCACACGGTGCACCTGACCGGTCTGGTGCGCGACGCCGACGGCCAGAAGATGTCCAAGACCCGCGGCAACGTGCTCGATCCCCAGGACCTGGTGGACGAGTACGGCGCCGACGCGGTGCGCTTCACCCTGTCGATCCTCGACTCGCCGGGGCGCGACATCCCCCTCGACCCGGAGCGCATGGCCGGCTACCGGGCGTTCGGCAACAAGATCTGGAACGCCGCCCGGTACGCCCTGACCCGGCTCGAGGGGAGCGACGCGCGCGTCCGGGAGGAGCTGGATCCGGCGGAGCTCGAGGCCCCGGAGCGCTGGATCCTCTCCCGCTTCTCGCGCGCCGCGGACGAGGTGAACGAGAAATTCGGGATCTACCGCTTCGACGAGGCCTGCAACCGCCTCTACCACTTCTTCTGGGGCGAGCTCTGCGACTGGTACATCGAGCTGTCCAAGCCGGCGCTCCTCGGGAAGGCGGAGCGGCCGGGGGTGGGCGACGTGCTGCTCTCGATCCTCGACCGCTCGCTGCGGCTGCTCCACCCGGTGATGCCGTTCCTGACCGAGGAGGTCTGGCAGCGCCTGCCGGGCCACGAGGCGATCCACCCGGAGACCATCGCCCTCGCGCCCTACCCGGAGCGCTGCCCGGAGTGGGAGGACGACACCGTCGAGGAGCGGATGGGTGCGTTCGTCGAGGTGGTCACCCGGGTGCGGAGCATGGCCCACGAGCTGGGCATCCGGCCCGGTCAGGGGCTCCACGTGCACCTGGACGTCCAGGACCGGGAGCCCGCCGCGCTCGCGGAGCTCCTGGAGGCCCAGCGGCCGCTGCTCGAGTTCCTCTGCCCCCTGGGCGAGGACGGAGGCCTGGTCTTCGGCCCGGCCCCGGACGGCGCCAGCCGGGACCTGGTGGCCGGCGTCGAGCTCGGGCTGGTGCCCGAGACCGTGGAGCTGGGGGAGGAGGAGCGCCGCCGGCTCGAGGCCGAGCTGGAGAAGATCGAAGGGGAGATCGGCCGGGCCGAGGGGCGCCTGTCCAACGAGCAGTTCCTGGCGAAGGCGCCGAAGGAGGTGGTCGAGGGCAACCGCAAGCGCCTCGAGGAGCTGGAGCAGCGGCGCGATCGCATCCGCGCCGGCCTGGACCGGCCGGCCTGATCCGGCCCGAACCGACCAGACCCGGCCCCACCGGCCAGAATGGACTTCGACGCCTACATCACCGACCTCGACGGCCCCGACGGCTCCGGCCGGCGACCGGAGAACCGGGTCGTGGTGGCGCGGACCGACTCCACCAACCGCCTGACCCGCCGGGTGGTCGCCGCCTACCGGGAGGAGGAGATGACCCCGCCCCACCTCCTGGTGCTGGCCCTGGAGCAGACCGCCGGCCGGGGCCGCCGGGGCCGGAGCTGGCACAGCCCGCCCGGGGCGGGGGTCTACGCCACCCGGCTGCTGCCGGTGGCGGGGCAGGACCAGCTCCGGACCGTCCCGCTGCTCGCCGCCGCCGGCCTCGCCCGGGCGGTCCGGGCGCTGCTCCCGGACGGGGACTGCGGCCTCGAGTGGCCCAACGACCTGGTGGTCGGCGGCCGGAAGCTGGGCGGCGTCCTGGTGGAGTCGGTCGCGCGGGCCGACGGCGGCGCCCTCGCCATGATCGGCTTCGGGGTCAACCACCGGTTCGAGGGCGACTCCGCCCCACCGGACGAGCTGCACGCCACCAGCCTCGCCGACGCGCTCGGCGATCCGCCGTCGCTCGGCAGCGTCACCCGCGCCCTGGTGGACGGGTTGGAACGCGCGCTCGAGCGGGTGGGGGACGTGGCCCACGCCATCGCCCTGTTCCGCGAGCTGTCCGTCCACCGCGCCGGGGACCCGATCCGCTGCCGCACCGGCGACGAGGTGGTCACCGGGACCTTCGCCGGCTTCGACGACCGGGGCTTCCTGCGGCTCGACCGGAACGGGGAGGAGCGCCTGATCCCGGCCGGGGAGATCATCGAGCCCCTGGCTGGAACTGTGGAAGAGGATGCGCCATGAGCGAACGCGAACGGAGCCGCACGGGTTCCGGCGACCACGGCGACCGCGGGCTCCTCCTGGTGGTCGACGTGGGCAACAGCAACACCATCTTCGGCGTCTACCGGGGGGATGCCCTCCTGGACAGCTTCCGCCTGTCGTCGGACTCGGACCGCACGGCAGACGAGTACGGCGCCACCCTGCTCCCCCTCTTCCGGCGCGCCGGGCTCGACCCGCGGGAGACCGAGGGGGTGATCGTCTCCTCGGTGGTGCCCCCGCTCCACCTCACCCTCGACCGGCTGTCGCAACGCTACTTCGGCCGCGCGCCGATGTTCGTGGAGCCGGGGGTCAAGACCGGCATGGTGATCCGCATGGACAACCCGGCGGAGGTGGGCGCCGACCGGATCGTCAACGCCGTGGCCGCTCGCGAGCGCTACGGCGCGCCGGTCGTGGTGGTGGACTTCGGCACCGCCACCACCTTCGACGTGGTGGACGGCGCCGGCGAGTACGTGGGGGGCATCATCGCCCCCGGCCTGTCGATCTCCGCCGAGGCCCTGTTCTCCCACGGCTCGCGCCTCTACCGGGTCGACATCCGGCGCCCGGAGCACCTGGTGGGCAAGAACACCGCCGAGGCCATGCAGTCCGGGATCTACTACGGCTACACCGGCCTGGTGGACGGTATCCTGGAGCGCCTGGTGGAGGAGATGCCGGGCCTCGAAACGGTGGTGGCCACCGGCGGCCAGGCCCGGCTCATCGCGTCCGGCTCCCGGTTCATCCGCAAGGTCGACCCCCTGATCACCCTCGCCGGTCTGAAGCTGATCTATGAGCGGAACCGCCGATCCTGACGGCCTGTCCGATCACGCGTACTTCCAGGCGATCGAAGGGGTCTTCGTCGAGCTCCGCGGGGCGCCGCTGCTGCTCTCGCCGAAGGACTGGCAGACCGCCCGGGACTGGCACCGGGAGGGGATCCCCCTGGACCTGGTGCTGCGGACCCTGGAAGAGGTCTTCGAGCGCCGGCGGGAGCGGGGGGAGGACAGCGCCGTCGGCAGCCTGCGCTACTGCAACCGGGCGGTGCGGGCGGCGTGGAAGCGGGTACGGGAGCTGACCGAGGTGGCGGCGGGACAGCCGGGAGGCGGCGCGGCCGGACGGTCGCCCGGATCGTCGGCGGACCCTGCCCTGGACCTCCCCGCCCGGCTGGACGCCCTCGCCCGGGCGCTGCCGGAGGACCTGCCCGGCCGGGAGAGCCTGGCCGCCCGGATCCGGGGGCTGGCGCCGCCGGCGGGGGAGGCTTCCGGAGAGGAGCCGGAGCCGGGACCGGAGCCGGCCGGGGGGGAGGCCGCCGGAGCGACCGGAAGGACTCGGCCGGCCTGGGACGAGCGGCGGGTGGAGGAGGCGCTCGCGGCCCTCGACCGGGAGGCGGTCGAAGGGTTGATCGAGGGGCTGCCGGAGGAGCGCCGGCGGAGTCTCGACGAGGAGGTCCGGCGCAGCCTGGACGCCCTGGCCGACCGGCTGCCGCGCGACGAGATCGGCCGGGCCCGGGAGCGGTTGCTGGCGCAGAAGGTGCGAAGGCTGTACGCCCTGCCGACCCTGTCCCTGTTCGCACCCGAAGCCGAGGGCTGACGCATCCGGCCGGCGCGGAGGCCGGCCGCTTCGATTGGCGGAGGGGGGCATCGGACCCTCTCACTCGAAGCGGCCGGCCTCCGCGCCGGCCGAACGCGAGCGCAGCGAGCCACCCCACCGGCTCCGCCCCGGCCGGATGCGAGCGGAGCGAGCCGCAACCTCCCCAACCCGCGCCAGCCCGAACGCCCCCCCTCCCGTCCTCCAGGGTGTGCAGGACGGATCCGCTTCGACCCCACCCCTCGCGCGCCGCGCCCCGGCGCTGCTCCCCGCCGTCGCGCTGCTGGCCGGCATGCGCCTGGGGCTCGGCCTGTGCCCGCCGACGCCCGAGCCACCCTGGGGTCCGCTCCTCGGACTGGCGCTCCTCGGAGTCGCTCTGGGCGGCCGGGCCGGAGCCCTGGTGACGGTGGGAGCGGCCGGGATGCTGACCGGGGTCGGGGCCGGCCCGGGCGGCACCCCCGGCGCCCGCCTGCCCGATCCGGACCGCCCCGTGGCCGCCGTGGTGCAGGTGACGGGCCACTGGCGCAGGTTCGACGACGCCTGGTCCGCGCCGGTGCGGGTGGAGCGGCTGCGCCAGCCCGGCCGGGCCGGAACCGGATCCGGCCGGGCCAAACCGGGCGGGACGGGCGACGTCCGCACCCGGCCGATCGAGGCCACGCTGCGCCTCCCCGGCGCCGCGCCGCCCCCGCCCCTCGGCAGCCGGCTGCGGGTGCGCGGCCACCTGCGCCGGGCGCCACCGCTGGGCAACCTGCCGGTGCATCCCGCCGGACCGTGGCGCCTCTCGGTCAAGAGCCGGCGCCTCCTGGAGGAGATCGGCGGCCCCGGACCGCTCGGCGCCCTGGCGTCGGACCTGCGACGGAGGGTGGAGGCGGGGCTTCAGCGAGCCGGCGGGAGGGCCGGCCAGAGGGCTGATGAGCGGGCCGGGCCGGCGCCCGCCTCCGGGCTGGCCCTCCCCATGGTCCGGGCGCTGGTGCTGGGGGACTCCTCGCGGGTACCGCCGGCCGTCCGGCGGGGGCTCCGCCGGCTGGGGCTCGCCCATGTGCTGGCGGTCTCCGGCCTCCACGTGGGGCTGGTGGCGGGGCTGGTGCTGGTCCTGGGGGTGCGTCTGCCCCGAAGGCCGCGGCTGGCGGCCGCCCTGGCCACGGTCGCCGCGTATCTGCTCCTGGTCGGCCCGCGGCCGTCGCTGCTCCGCGCCTCGCTCATGGCCGTGCTGGCGGCCGCCGCGCTCTGGAGCGAACGCCCGCCGCAGGCGGCCAACGCCCTGGCCGTCGCCGCCGCCGGCATCGCCCTCGCCGACCCGCGGGTGGTGATCGACCTGGGGTTCCGGCTCACCGTGGGCGCCACGGCCGGGATCGTCCTGCTCGGCCCCGTGCTGGCGCGCCGCTGGGCTCCGCCCGACGACGCCCTCCCGGGGGGATCCGACCGCGCGTCGCAGCCGGCCGGTCGGCAGAGCGCAGCGGGGCTCCTGACCCGGGAGTCGACCCGAGATCTGGCCCGGAGCCTGACCCGGGTTCTGATCCGGTCGCTGGCTGCGAGCGCCGGCGCCCAGATCGGGGTGCTGCCCTGGGCCCTGCCCGCCTTCTGCCTGCTGACCCCCTGGGCGCCGGTGGCGAACCTGCTGGCGGTGCCGTGGACGGCGCTCGCCCTGGTGGGCTGCCTCGCCTGGACCGCCCTGGCGGTGATCCGTCCCGCGCTGGCGGCGCCGGCGCTGGCGGTGCTGGAGTGGGTGACGGCGCCGTTCGCCTGGCCCGCGGCCCTGGCGCCCCGGCCGTGGATCGCCCTGCCGGTGTCGGTGGGCGTGACCGGCGCCGCGTTGATCGCCGGGGGCCTGGCGCTCGCGCTGTGGCGCCCCCGAAGCCGGTCCCGACTTTGGTGGCTCCTGCCGGTGGTGCTGGTGGCGGTGGCCATGACCGCGGCCGGCCCGGGCACCCGGCACAGAGGGCCGGTCGGAGGAGAGGGTGCCCGGGCAGTGGGCGCCGTGCTCTTCGACGTCGGCCAGGGGGACGCCATCCTGCTCCGGGACGGGGACGACGCGATGCTGGTGGACGGGGGCGGCTGGCGCCACGGTGACCTGGGGGGCCGGGTGCTGCTTCCGGCCCTGGTGCGGCGGGGCGTCCGGCGGCTGGACGCGGTGGTGGTCACCCATCCGGACCGGGACCACTGCGGAGGGCTGGTGGACCTGGCCGGCTACCTGGCGGTGGGGGAGGCGATCTCCGGACCGGGAGTGGGGGAGAGCCCGTGCGGCCGGGAGCTGGACGCGCTCCCCGGCGTGGTGCGGCGCGTGGTGACCGCCGGGGACCGGCTCCGGGTGGGGCGGTGGCGGCTGCGGATCCTCCATCCGGCCGCCGGCCGGGACGGAGCGGGCCGCCGCGCGACCGGGGGCAGCAACGACGCCTCCCTGGTGATCATCGCCGAGGTCTTCGGCCGCCGGTTACTGCTCACGGGGGACGTGGAGGCGGCGGGGGAGCGCCGGCTGTTGCGCGAGGCTCCGGAGG
>JASFUJ010000090.1:0-8463 GCA_050050355.1 Acidobacteriota bacterium | reverse complement strand
GGCGGACCACCGGCGGCTTCGAGGAGGTGCCGGTCACCGTGCGCGCCGCCGGCCGGGGGCAGGTGGCCGTGGAGGGGGATCTGGCGCCGGGCGACCGGGTGGCCCTGACCGACCCGAGCGCCCCGGCGCCCGGCGCGGAGGACCGGGGCGACGAGGAGCCCGACGCGGCCGCGGTGCCCACTCCGGGTGGCGCCCCCGGCGGCGGTCCCGTCCGGACCGGGGGAGGCGGCTCGTGAGCCCCGGAGAAGCGTTTACCACGGCGTTCGAGAACCTGCGGGCTCACACGCTCCGCTCGATCCTCACCATGCTCGGCATGATCTTCGGGGTCGGGGCGGTGATCGCCATGCTGTCCATCGGCGAGGGAGCCGAGCGCCAGGCGCTCGCGATGATCGAGCAGCTCGGGTTGCGCAACATCCTGGTCCGCTCGGTGGAGCCGCCCCCGGCCGAGCGCCAGGAGGTGCGCTCCAAGTCGCTGGGCGTCTCGCGGCGCGACGCGGACGCCATCGCGGAGGCGGTCCCCGGGGTGACGGCGGTGGCGCCGAAGGTGGAGATCACGCCCTGGGTGGTGCTCTCGGGCGCCGGATCGACCGACGCCTCGGTCCACGGCGTGAGCCACCGCCACCGGGAGCTGGTCTCCCTGACGCTGGCGGAGGGGCGGTTCCTGGACGCCGCCGACGAGGAGGAGCACGCCCAGGTCTGCGTGATCGGTCCGCGGGTGCGGCGCGAGCTCTTCGGCTACGGCCCGGCGCTGGGCCGGGCGCTCAAGGTCAACGACGTCTGGTTGACGGTGGTCGGGGTGCTCGGGGGCGGCGTGTCTGCGGGGGGCAGCGTGGAGGGGGTCGCCGTCGGCTCGTCGGCCGACCAGGTGCTGCTGCCGGTGACCACGGCGCGGCGGAAATTCGATCGGGATCCGCTGGCCGCGCCCCTGAGCGAGATCGTGGTGCGCCTGGACGAGGGGGTGTCCGGCGCGGAGACGGCGGCGGTGGTGGACGGGCTGCTGGAGCGGCTCCACGCGGGGGCGGACGACTACGAGCTGGTGGTGCCGGAGGCGCTCCTGGCCCAGAGCCGGCGGACCCAGCGGCTGTTCAACCTGGTGATGGGGGCGATCGCCGGGATCTCGCTCCTGGTGGGCGGGATCGGGATCATGAACATCATGCTGGCCACGGTGCTGGAGCGCACGCGGGAGATCGGCGTGCGGCGGGCGGTGGGAGCGCGGCAGGCGGACATCCGGTTCCAGTTCGTGGTCGAGTCGTTCTCGATCAGCATCCTCGGTGGGTTGACCGGGGTCGTGGCGGGAGTGGGGATCGCGCGCGGGGTGGCGGCGTGGGCCGGGTGGGAGACGGTGGTGACGCTCGAGGCGGTGGCGCTGGCGACGGGCGTGGCGATCGCGGTCGGCCTCGTCTCCGGGATCTACCCGGCCCACCGGGCGGCGAAGCTCGATCCGATCGAGGCGCTGCGGTACGAGTGAGGCGGGGAACGGGACGTCGGCAGCGGGGCGTCCTCGCCGGGGGGTTCGCCGGGAGCTGTGCGGGAGGCCCCGGCTCCGGGACGGCGAGCGAAGAACGACGGTCGGGCGGGCAGCGCTCGCCTCGGCTCGGAGCGCGCCGGGCCGTCACGACGGGTGAGCGCCGAAGAGAGCGCGCCCCTCGACGCCCTCCACCGGGGCCTCCCGCACAGCTCCACCGGATCGCCGCTCGCTGCCGTACCGGTACCGATTCCGACCCTCGGGGTAGCGGCCGGACCTGCCGGACCTGCCGGACCTGTGCCGGCCGGGGCGGGAAGGTGATCCAGCCGATGTGATTCAGATGTTCCGTGGGGTGATCCCGTGAGTCCGGAGGAGTAAGATCACTCCATGGACATCCGGGATTTCGTGCAGGAGCCGCCGGGGCTGGGAAATCAATACGAGGACGATCGGGTCCTCCGGTCCTACCTGCGCCGGGTCGTGCCGGGGGAGGTGCTCGCGGCGATCGAGCCGGAGCTCGCGGAGCTGGGTGAGCTGGCGGGGGGCGAGCTCTACCGGCTGATGCTGGCCGACCGGCCGAACGAGCCGCGGCTCACCCGGTGGAGCGCGTGGGGAGAGCGGGTGGACGCGATCGAGCGGACGGCGCTCTGGCACCGGGCCGAGGAGCTGGCGGCGCGGCACGGCCTCGTGGCGGCGGCGTACGAGCGGACCCACGGGGCGCTCTCGCGGGTGCACCAGTTCGCGATGGTGCACCTGGTCCACCCGTCGAGCGACGTCTACACCTGCCCGCTGGCCATGACCGACGGCGCGGCGAAGACGATCCACGTGCACGGCAACGCGGAGCTCCTCGGGCGGGCGGTGCCGCACCTGGTGAGCCGGGATCCCGCCACCTTCTGGACCAGCGGCCAGTGGATGACCGAGACCTCCGGCGGGTCGGACGTGGGGCGCTCGATCACCGAGGCGCGCCGGGACGCGGACGGCACCTGGCGCCTTTACGGGCGCAAGTGGTTCACCTCGGCGGCCACCTCCCAGATGGCCCTGACCCTGGGCCGCCCCGAGGGGAATCCCCCCGGCGGCCGGGGGCTGGCGCTGTTCTACGTGGAGTGCTTCGACGCGGAGGGGCGGCCGCGCAACCTCCGGATCGAGCGGCTCAAGGACAAGCTGGGCACCCGGAAGCTCCCGACCGCGGAGCTGTTCCTCGAGGGAACCCCGGCCATCCCCGTGGCCGGGACCGAGAACGGGGTGCGCAACATCACGCCGATGCTCAACATCACCCGGCTGTGGAACGCGGTCTCGGCGATCTCGTTCATGCGCCGCGGGATCGCCCTGGCCCGGGACTACGCGCGGCGCCGGATCGCCTTCGGGGCGCCGCTGGCGGAGCAGCCGCTCCACCTGGACACCCTGGCCGGCGTCCAGGCGGAGCTCGAGGGGGCGTTCCACCTGACCTTCCGGGTGGTGGAGCTGCTCGGCCGGGAGGAGGCCGAGGCCGGCGGGAGGACCCCGAACGAGGCGCTGCTCCTCCGGGTGCTGACGCCGATCGCCAAGCTGGTCACCGGCAAGCAGGCGGTGGCCGCCGCGAGCGAGTGCCTGGAGGCGTTCGGCGGGGCCGGGTACCTGGAGGACACGGGGGTCCCGGTCCTGCTGCGCGACGCCCAGGTGCTGCCGGTCTGGGAGGGCACGACCAACGTGCTGGCCCTGGACACGCTGCGGGCGCTCCGGGCGGAGGGGGCGTTCGGGGCGCTGGTGGCGGAGGCGGAGCGGTGCGCGGGGCGGGTGCGGGATCCGGCGCTGGCCGAGCTCGCCGGCCGGGCGGTGCGGACGGTCCGGGCGTGCGGGGACTGGCTGGAGCGGACCGGGTCGTCGCGGCCGGCCGTGGAGGCCGGGGCGCGGCGGTTCGCCGTGACGCTGGGGCGCTCGATGGAGCTGGCGCTCCTGGCGCGCCACGCCCAGTGGTCGCTGGACGAGGAGGGGGACGGCCGGGCGCGGGCGGCGGCGCGGCGGCTGGGGGCGCACGGGATCGATCGGACGGCCGGCATGGAGGCGATCGAGCGGGACGAGTCCCGGGCCCTGGCCGACGACCGGGCCCTCGAGACCGAGCCCGCGCCGGCCGGCTAGCCTCCCGCCCGCTTCACCGCCTCCACGAACGCCCGGGCGTTCTCCGGCGGGGTGGTCTTGTGGATGCCGTGGCCCAGGTTGACGATGTGGCCGCCGCCGGAGCCCTCGTCGAGGAGCCGGGCCACCTGGCGCTCGATGACGTCCGGGGTCGAGAGCAGGGCCATCGGGTCCAGGTTCCCCTGGAGCACCCTGTCGCCCACCGCGCGGCGCACCGCCGAGAGCGGCTGGCGCCAGTCGACCGAGAGCACGTCCACCGGCAGCTCGGCCAGGGCCGGCAGGAGGTGGGCGGTGTCCTTGCCGTAGTAGATCAGCGGCACGTCCGGGTGGGCCGACCGCAGGGCCTCGGCGATCCGCACCACGCTCGGCATGGCGAAGGCGCGCCAGCGGGCCTGGTCGAGGAGACCGCCCCAGGTGTCGAAGAGCTGCACCGCCTGGGCGCCGGCCTCGACCTGGCCCCGCAGGTAGTCGATCGACACGTCCGTGATCAGCCCGAGCAGCTCCTGCAGCCCGTCCGGGTCGCGCCAGCTCCAGGCCATGAGGTGGGGGAAGGTCTGGGACCCCCGGCCCTCGGTCAGGTAGGCGGCGAGGGTCCAGGGGGTGCCGGCGAAGCCGATGAGCGGCACCTGCTCGTCGAGGGCTTCGATCTCCCGGCGGGTGGCGCGCACCGCGTCGAAGACGTAGCCGAGGGTCCGGTCCACGTCCGGGTGCTCCAGGCGGGCGATGTCCTCGCGGGTCCGGACCGGCTCGGGGAAGGTCGGGCCTTCCCCCCGGGCGAACACCAGCTTCGATCCCATGGCGTCCAGGGGCAGCAGGATGTCGGCGAACAGGATGGCGGCGTCCACGCCGATGTGTCGCACCGGCTGGAGGGTGACCTCGGCCACCAGCTCGGGGGTGCGGCACATGGTGAGGAAGTCGTGCTCGGCACGGATCGCCCGGTATTCGGGCATGTACCGCCCGGCCTGGCGCATCATCCAGACGGGACGGCGCTCGGTGGGCTCGCCGCGGGCTTCGCGCAGGAAGAGGTCGTTCATGGCGGGGGGAGGATAGCAGGAGAACGGGGGCTTGGGACCACCCTCTCCAACCTCTATACTTCGGTCCCCATGGGCACCGAAACCCACAGACTCGACGGCCGCTCGCTCACCCTGGAGACGGTGGGGGAGGCCGCGCGGGAAGGCGGCCGGTTCCTCCTCGCGGAGGAGGCGCGCGCGCGGATGGACGCCTCCCGGGCGGTGATCGCCCGCTGCGCCACCGGCGGCGACGCGGTCTACGGCGTCAACACCGGCTTCGGCGACCTGTCGAACGTGCGCATCGAGGAGGACAAGCTCGCCGTCCTCCAGGAGCGGCTCCTCCTGTCCCACGCCGCCGGCGTCGGCGAGCCCCTGCCGGACCGGGCGGTCCGGGCGATGCTGCTGCTGCGGGCGAACGCCCTCGCCCGCGGGCACTCGGGGGTGCGCCCGGAGGTGGTCGAGCGGCTGCTGATCTTCCTGGAGCGGGGCTGCCTGCCGGTGGTCCCGAGCCGGGGGTCGGTGGGGGCGAGCGGCGACCTGGCGCCGCTGGCGCACCTGGCACTGCCGGTGATCGGCCGCGGGCGGGTCCGGCTCCTCGGCGAGGGGAGCCGAGACGGCGGCCCCGACGGCGGTAGACCCGAGCTCGCCGCCGCCGACGCGCTCCGCCGCCTGGAGCTGGAGCCGATCACCCTCGGGCCCAAGGAGGGGCTGGCCCTGATCAACGGGACCCAGGCGATCACCGCGCTCCTCTGCCTGGCGGTCCTGGAGACCCGCCGCCTGGTCCGACTGGCCGACCTGGCGGGGGCGTTCTCCACCGACGCCCTGCGCGGCACCGACACCGCCTTCGACCCCCGGCTCCAGGCGCTCCGGCCCCACGAGGGCCAGCGCCGGAGCGCGGCCAACCTGGTCCGCCTGATGGCCGGCTCGCCGATCCGGGAGTCCCACCGCTACGGGGACGTCCGGGTCCAGGACCCGTACTGCGTGCGCTGCATGCCCCAGGTCCACGGCGCGGTCCGCGACCTGCTGGCGGACGCCGAGCGCAAGGTGGCCATCGAGATCAACAGCGTGACCGACAACCCGCTGGTGTTTCCGCCCGACCCGGACGACCCGGACGGACCGCCGGGCGAGGTCATCTCCGGCGGCAACTTCCACGGCGAGCCCATGGCCCTCGCCGCCGACGTCCTGGCGCTGGCGGTGGCCGAGCTCGGAGCGATCGCGGAGCGCCGGGTGGAGAAGCTGACCAACTCCGCGTTCTCGGGGCTGCCCCCGTTCCTGGTGGAGGAGGCCGGCCTCAACTCCGGGTTCATGATCGCCCAGGTCACCGCGGCGGCGCTGGTGAGCGAGAACAAGACCCTCTGCCACCCGGCCTCGGTCGACTCGATCCCGACCTCGGCGGACAAGGAGGACCACGTTTCGATGGGCATGTGGGCGGCGATCAAGCTGGGCCAGGTGGTGGAGAACGTGCGCCGCGTCTTCGCCATCGAGCTCCTCGCCGCCGCCCAGGGCATCGATCTGCTCCGCCCGCTCCGCTCGAGCGAGCCGCTCGAAGCCCTCCATGCGGCCCTGCGCGAACGGGTGGCGCCGTGGAGCGAGGACCGGGAGATGGCTCCCGACCTGGCCGCCGCTGAGGGCTTCCTCGACGACGGCCTGGACGACCACCTGGACGGCTTGGAGTAGGCCCCCGTGCTGCGTCTCGTCGCATACGCCCCGGACGGGGTCCGTCGCTTCCCGGTGCACCGGCGGGAGCTGGTCATCGGGAGCCGGGAGTCCGAGTGCGACATCGTGCTCCCCTACGGCGGCGTCTCCCACCGGCACGCGGTGCTGACCCGTGAAGGGGACGCGTCGCTCCGGATCGAGGATCTGGGCAGCCGCCACGGCCTGGTGGTGGACGGGCAGCGGGTCAAGGAGGCGCGGCTCGAGGTGCTGGACGAAGTGCGCGTGGGCGGGGTCACCCTCCTGGTGGAGGACGTGGCGCCGGAGAGCGACGAGCCGCCGGCCCAGCAAGCGCCGGAGCCGCCCCCGGCCGTCAGTGAGCCGGTGATGACCCCGGAGCGGATGGTGGAGCACCTGGCCCGGGTCAGCAACTGGGTGCTGGCCGACGCCGAGAGCCGGACCACCCTGGAGTCGTTGATGGAGGACCTCCTGGTGGACTTCGGCGGCGGCGCGCTGTTCCTGTTCCTGGGAGACCCTCACGACGCGGGCATCAAGTTCGCGAGCGCCACCGACCCGGACTGGCTCGCCGCGGGCGACGGGCTCCTGGAGCAGATCCGCGCCCGCGGACAGGCGTGCGGCGACGAACCCCCCGCCGGCGGCCCCCGCTCCGGGCTTTTCTTCCACGGCCGGCTGGGCGAGCGAGACGCCTGGATCTTCCACCGGGTGTTCAGCGCCCTCGACCGCCCCTACTTCATGGTCTGCGCGCTGGCCGGGTTCGATCCGGACGAATGGTCCCCGGAATCAGCCCTGTTGACCCTGGGCGACCTCCTCTCCCTCGGCCTGGTGCACCACGTGGGTCGCTACGAGCCCATCCTGCCGGGCAACCGGGGGGTCCAGGACCTGACCCTCGACCCGGGGTTGGTGGTGGGGGAGTCCGAGGCCATGAAGGAGGTGCTCCGGCGGCTGCGGGCGACGGTCGACACCGGGGTCCACGTGCTGCTCCGGGGGGAGCCGGGGGTGGGCAAGGAGCTGCTGGCGCGCTCGATCCACCTGTCGAGCCCGCGGCGCAACGGTCCGTTCATCGTCGCCTCCGGCGCCGGCGCCAAGCCGGTGCAGGTGGAGGCGGACCTCTTCGGCTCCGTGGTGCGGGGCAAGGGGGGCACCGTGGAGCGGGAGGGGAAGCTGACCCTGGCGGAGGGTGGAACCCTGCTGCTCGATCACGTGGACCGCCTGCCCCTGGAGCTCCAGGCGCGGCTGGTCCGCTTCCTCCGGTCCGGCGAGGTGGAGCCGGCCGGGAGCCGGGAGGTCCTGCGCTCCGACGTCCGGCTCGTGGCGGCGAGCTCCGGCCCCCTGGAGCCCGCGGTGGGGCGGGACGAGTTCCGGGTCGACCTGGCCTACCGGCTGTCCCGGTTCGCCATCGACGTGCCGCCGCTCCGGCGGCGGCGCTCGGATCTCCCGCTGCTGATCCAGTCGTGCATCAACCGGTTCTGCCACGAGACCGGCAAGCGGGTGGCCGGTATCACCACCAAGGCGATGACCGCCCTGCTCGCCTACGATTACCCGGGCAATCTGGAAGAGCTCGAGAACATCGCCCGGCAGATGGTCTACCTATGCCCCCACGGCCAGCCGGTCGACCTCAACCTGCTGCCCGAGGCGGTCAAGGAGAGCCCGATCCAGGCCGCCGCCCGCGTCGAGGCCACGTCCGACCTGCAGCTCGGCCGTCTGGTGGCCGGCGCCGAGGAGTCGGCGATCCGCGAGGCGCTCCGCCGGACCGGCGGCAACAAGTCCCAGGCCGCCCGGCTGCTGGACATCTCCCGCAACACGCTGGCGGCGAAGATGGAGAAGTACGGGGTGGGCTAGGAGTCGTCCGGATCACCCCCCAACCCCTCGATCCCCTTCCCACCCTCGAGGGGGGAAGGGGACGCCGCCACCCGGTGGGGAGCCGGTTCGCCCGGGCCGGCGAGACCGGGCGGACCAGGGTTCCGAAATGCATCGGTTTCCAGGAGAGGTTCATTCCTCTTGAACGATGCAGCGTTGGCCTGTACGGTATCGTAATTGTTATCACGAAACCGTCGATCGATGCCGGACCCGCCCGGGAGTCGTGCTCCCCGGCTGGCACTTCCGCCGGCGTTCCAGGCAGCGCGGGCCGGCCCACGGGGGCGAACTGAAGGCGATGTTCGAGACCAGCAGCCGTCGCACTCGCCAGGGCATTCACCGCACCGATCG
>JASFUJ010000089.1:0-8526 GCA_050050355.1 Acidobacteriota bacterium | reverse complement strand
CCGGCCGGCTCAACATGAGCCAGTTCCAGATGCAGCTCCTGGAGAAGGTGGAGGAGCTCACCCTCTACACCCTCGAGCAGAACGACCACATCGTGAGCCAGCAGGAGCACATCGCGAGCCTCCGCGAGCAGAAGGAGCTCCTGGAGGAGCGGCTGGAGCGGCTGGAGGCCGCCGTCTCGGCGAACCAGTAGTCAGCCTCCGATCCTCCGCAGCACCATCCGGCCGGGCCCTTTCGGGGGCCCGGCCGTTGTTTTTTCCTCGGGGCTCGAGGGATTCGCCGGGCGTGCCGCTCGATCACTGTATCTTCTTCGTATCACTCGACATGCGTCTTGCTCGATGAGGTTGCGCCGGGCCGGCGGCGGGTCTAACATCACGCTGAGCGGTTCTCTGACAATCTGCACGGCGACCGGGCTGCCCCGGTCGGTGAGGCGGCTCGGACGCCGACCAGGAGGTGTCTCGTGGTTCAGCGTCGCGCAGTCGGTCCGACGGTTTCCGTCCTGCTGTTCATCCTCCTTCTCCCGCTCCTCCCCTCGCTCTTCCCCTCAGTCCTCCCCCCGCTCCTCCCCGAAGCCCAGGCCCGGTCTCGGGTCCCGGCGGTCCTGGAGACCGACCTCGTCCCGGAGACGGTGTTCGGTCCGCTGGTTCTGCCCGGGGTCTCCCGGGTCGTCCTGCTGGCGACCAACAGCCTCCAGGTCGAACGGGACAGCCGGATCCTGTCGGGCGACCTGGTGGTCAACGACGCGAGCCCGGGGCCGACGCTGCCCCTCGGGGTCGAGCTGGAGATCGAATCCGGGGTGACCACCGCGGCCGGGGACTCGGTCCGGGCCGACGGCGTGCGGATCGACCGCGCGGCCGTCGTCGCCGGAGACGTGGTCTCGAACGAGCTCGAGAACAAGGGGACCATCCTGGGCTCGATCCTGTCGCCCCTGGCGCTCCCGGTGTTCGGAGAGCTGCCGCCCTTCCAGGAGGCCCAGCCCCGCTTCGGAGCGCTGCCGGTGATCGTGCCGGACGGTGGCGACCTGGTCCTTGAACCGGGCGCCTACGACGCCGTCCAGGTCGGGCAGGGCGCGGTGCTCACCCTGACGGGGGGCACCTACCACGTGGCGTCGGTGACCACCGGCGCAGGCTCCTCGGTGCTGTTCGAGGCGCCGGCCGAGGTGCGGGTCTTCGGACGCGTGGCGTTCGGCCGGGAGTCGTTGATCGCTCCGGCGGAGGGCGTCGCCCTCGGCGGCTCGGAGATGGTCTTTCACGTCGGCGGGTTCAACGGCGCCGACGGCCTTCTCGGTTCTCTCCCCCCCGCGGCCCAGGTCGACAAGGACTCGGTCCTGGTGGCGAACGTCTACGCGCCCATGGGCACGCTGATCCTCGGGTCCGGCACCCACGCCAGCGGAGCCTTCCTGGCGCGGGACCTCTTGGTCAAGAGGGGCTCGGTGATCGAGCTCGACAGCCACTTCGTCGACCGCGCGCCCACGGCGGATCCGCAGTCGGTCGCCACCTTCGGCGCCGATCCGATCGAGATCACGCTGACCGGGAGCGATCCGGAAGACCAGAGCCTGACGTTCTCGATCGTCGCGGGTCCGTCCTTCGGGACCCTCTCGAGCCCGATCCCGATCGTGCCGGATCCGGTGACCGATCCGGACACCGGAGAGACGGTGCAGCCGCCGGTGACCAGCGCCGCGGTCGTCTACGATCCGGACTCCGGGGACGACGTGGAGGATTCCTTCGTCTTCGCGGTCGCCGATCCACCCGGGGCGATCGGCACGGCGGTGGTGACCATCAACCCACCGCCGCTCGACGAGCCGCCTCCCGGTCCCCCGGAGACGGTGGTGGCCGACGACGTCGCGGACACGACGCCGCGCGACACCGAGCTCCTGGTGACCCTCGCGGCCCGGGCGCCCGAGGGGGTGGACCTGACGTTCGCGATCCTCGAGGGGCCGGGCCACGGCGCCCTCGGCCCGCTGACCCCGGGTGGTGAGAGCCCGGTGCGGACGGCCACGGCCCAATACACGCCCGATCCCGGCTTCGTCGGCGACGACTGGTTCCTGTTCGAGGCCTGCGGCACGATCTCCGGGGTGGAGGAGTGCGACGCGGCGACCTTCTTCGTCGAGGTCTTCGCGCCGCCGGTGGAGCCGGAAGACCTGGCCGAGGACCAGGAGGTGACCGGGTTCGCCGGCGTGCCCACGGCGATCGACCTGAGCGGCGGGGCGGTTGCCGAGGCGGGCTCCCAAGCGCTTGCGCCGAGCCGGCGGGCGGCCTTCCTCGATCCGGTGGAGGTCGCCGGCGACGTGGCCGACGCGGACGGGGACGGACTGGGCGACAACAGCAACGACCTGCCCGGCACGACCCCCGTCTTCGTCAGCGCGGGCGTCGACCTGACCGGCGGTCCGGGCTCGAACGGCGTGGTCCGCATCCACGCCGAGTGGAACCTGGACGACGTCTTCGTCGCGCCGGACGAGCTGGTGGGCGCCGACGTGCTGCTCCACACCCACCGGGGCACGACCGACTCGCTCGACACGTTCTTCTACGCCGCCGGGCTGCCCGGCGAGTACGGCACGCTCGAGGACTCGGACTTCGAGTCCCCCCTCGAGCCGGTGCCGGGCGCGGTGATGCCGGTTCCCGTGGATTCCGAGGTCGGCGACGAGGGGACCTTCTCCTTCAGTGTCCTCGGCCCGTTCAGGGCGGCGCTCGAATCCGGCGCGGACGCGTTCGTGGTCCAGGGCAGGGTGGACGAGTCCCTGGCCGGGGCTGGTCCGGCGCGCGGTCTCGAGATCCGGAGCAGCGCAGACTCCAACGTCGCCGAGTTCCTCCAGCCCCAGCTCTCGATCACGACGCCGGGGGTGACCCCGTCCGTCGAGTACACGCTCCTCTCCCTGCCGAGCCACGGCACCCTGTTCGACTCCACCGGAGCCGCCGTCGTGGAGGCGGGGACCCTCCTTCCCGGTCCGAACCTGACGTATCAGCCCGCCCAGGGGTTCGTGGGGCTCGATCAGCTCACCTTCGAGGCGAAGCTCGCCACCACCGTCGACGTCGCCACGGTGACCGTCGTCGTGGTGCTGGGGAGCTGCCTGGACGACGAGCGCTTCTGCGACGACGGGAGGTGACCCGGGTGAGACCACGACCGGTGTCCTCCGCCTCGGATCTTCATCGAACGGCAACTTCATGCACTCCGACGAGCAGTCCGACCAGCAGCTTGACCAGCAGCAAGGAGAACGAGAGATGATCAGCAACGATCGAACCGGCCTGGCGCCGAGAGTGGCGATCCTCGTGACCGTGATCGCCGTCCTGGCGCTGGCCCCCGCGGTGAACGGACAGGACGTCGCCGAGCTCCGCTTCGGATCCGACGGCGTGGAGCTCGCCCCCGTCGTCGAGCACGGCACCATCCTCCTCACGGTCTCGGGCCCCGACGGCTTCTACCACCGAGCCGAGCTCGGCGCCGGCGAGAGCCCCTTCGTCTCGATCTTCGACGCGGCGGGCGAGGTCCTGCCCGACGGGGTGTACACCTACGAGCTGACGGTGCGGCCGGCCGAGGTCCGGCGGCGTCCGGTCGCCGACGGCACCCAGGGGCTCGGGAAGAGTGCGCCCTGGGAGATCCCGGCGGCGTCCCGGGTCCAATCGGGAGTCTTCTCGATCCGCGGCGGCGTCCTGGTCGACCCCGGCGTGCAGGGACCCGAGCCCGGCGCCGGGGCTCCCGGCGGCAACCGGCTGGCGACCAGGGACCACGTCATCCTCGACGACCTGATCGTGGACGGGAGCGCCTGCATCGGGTTCGACTGCGTCAACGGGGAGAGCTTCGGTTTCGACACCCTCCGGCTGAAGGAGAACAACCTGCGGATCCACTTCGACGACACGTCGACCGTCGCCAGCTACCCCCGCAACGACTGGCGGCTGGTGGCCAACGACAGCGCCAACGGCGGCCTCAGCAAGTTCTCGATCGAAGACTCCACCGGCGGCCGGACGCCGATGACGATCGAGGCCGGGGCCCGGTCCAACTCCCTCTACGTGGACGACGGCGGCCGGCTGGGTCTGAGGACCTCGACGCCGGCGGTCGAGCTCCACATCAAGGACGGGGACACGCCCTCGGTCCGCCTGGAGCAGGACGGATCCTCGGGGTTCGCCCCCCAGACCTGGGACGTGGCCGGCAACGAGACCAACTTCTTCATCCGGGATGCCACCAGCGGCTCGACCCTGCCGTTCCGGATCTTCCCGGGCGCCGACAGCAACTCGCTGTTCATCGCCTCGGACAACGACGTCGGGGTGGGAACGTCCTCGCCGGACGCCAGCCTGGACGTCGAGCGGAGCTCCGAGCCGACCCTGCGCCTGACCGACACCGGCGGCGAGGCGTGGGATCTCCAGGTGACGACGGGCGGCAACCTCACGTTCGCCGCCGCCGGCACGACCACCAACTTCCTGCTCAACAACAACGGCCGGGTGACGATCAACAGCGACACCGCCAGCGCCATCACCTTCGACCTGGCCAACGACGGCGACCTGACCATCGCGGGGGACTACTACAGCGCCACCTGCACGTCCAGCCCGTGCGCTCCGGACTACGTCTTCGAGCCGGACTACGCGCTGATGCCGCTGGCCGAGCTGGAGGCGTACGTCCGGGTCAACCGGCACCTGCCGAACATCCCGTCGGCCGACGACCTGGCGGAGGCGGGGCGGCTCAACGTGAGCCGGTTCCAGATGCAACTCCTGGAGAAGGTGGAGGAGCTGACCCTCTACACGCTGGATCAGCAGAAGAGCATCCTGAGCCAGCAGGAGCGCATGGTGAGCCAGCAGGAGCAGATCGCGCGTCTCCAGGACGAGAAGGAGGAGCTGGAAGAGCGGCTGGCGCGCCTGGAGGCGTCCGTCGCCCGGAACGAGTGACGGACGAGCGGTGGCCGACCGGCGGGCAGCGGCCCGGTTCGACGATCCGTACCGGATCGTCACGCCGGGCCGCCGATCCTTTTCGTGATTCCGGTGGAAACGGATCGCCCGCCGCGAACCATCCATTCATGAACCCGGGGGGAGGCCGCTCTCCCCGCAGTCCGATCTCGGCGACGCCCCCCGCCGGAAAAGCGCTTCGTGGATCCTGGCGACACGAAGACCTGACAATCTCCCTCCTCCCCTGAAGGAGTCGGAACAGATGGTACGTCAAGCTTCGTGGTGGACTTCGTGCGCCATCGTCGCGCTGATCCTCGGGCTCGCCGCCGCACCGGCCGCGATCGCCCAGGGAATCTGCCAACCGCTGATCGACGGGGACGTCGCCAAGGTGTTCTACGAGCCGGACGCGGTCTACTGGGATCCGCAGGTGGAGCACGAGGAGGTGCTCCTGAGGGTCGAGACCCCCTGCGACACGATCGAGAAGACCTTCCGCCGCGGCGAGACCCCCGTCTTCGAGCTCGCCGAGGTTCTGGGTCCCGTGGACGGGAGGTACTCGTGGGAGCTGCGAATCGTGCCGGTGGTCGACCCGGAGGTTCGCCAGGACCTCGTCAAGGCGCACGAGACCGGTGACTACTCGATCGTGCGCAAGCTCCAGGACCAGGGCCGCCTGCCCGTCGGCCCGTTCGTCGAGGGGGAGGCCTTCTCGGTGATCGAGGGCCGGGTCGTTCCGCCCGAAGAGACCGAGGAGAAGAGCACCCTGGCACGCCGGTCGTCCGGGGGTGCCCTCCTGACCCCGGCCGCGGCCGGGGCGGATCTGACGCGCAGGGAAGGCAACCGGCTCGCGACCAAGGACGTCCTCCATTACGACGACGTCATCGTGACCGGGAGCCTGTGCGTGGGCTTCGACTGCGTCAACGGCGAGAGCTTCGGCTACGACACCGTCAAGATCAAGGAGAACAACCTCCGGATCGGCTTCGACGACACCAGCACGGGGTCGTTCCCGACCAACAACTGGCAGCTCCGCGCCAACGACTCGACGAGCGGCGGCGCCAGCTACTTCGGGATCGTCGACATGGGGGCCTCGGGCACCAGCACCGGCGGCGACCTGGTGTTCGCCGTCGAGGCCGGAGCGCCCGCCAGCTCGCTCTACGTGGAGGACTACGGCCGGGTCGGTCTCGGCACCTCGATCCCCTACGTGGAGCTCCACATCGTCGACGGCGACAGCCCGACGGTGCGACTGGACCAGGACGGCTCGAGCGGCTGGGTCGCCCAGAGGTGGGACCTGGCCGGCAACGAGACCAACTTCTTCATCCGGGACGTGACCCACGGCTCGGCGCTGGTCTTCCGGATCCAGCCGGACGCGCCGTCCAACTCGCTGACGATCCGGGACGACGGCGACGTGGGGATCGGGACCTGGTCCCCGCAGGCCAGCCTGCACGTGGAGCGGAGCTCCGAGCCGACCCTGCGCCTCGCGGACATCGGCGGGGAGTCCTGGGACCTCCAGGTGACGACGGGCGGGAACCTCACCTTCGCCGCCGACGGTACGTCGACCAACTTCCTGCTCAACAACAACGGCCGGGTCACGATCAACAGCGACACCGCCAGCGCAATTACCTTCGACCTGGCGAACGACGGCGACCTGACCATCGCGGGGGACTACTACAGCGCCACCTGCACGTCCAGCCCGTGCGCCCCGGACTACGTCTTCGAGCCGGACTACGAGCTGATGCCGCTGGCCGAGCTGGAGGCGTACGTGCGGGTCAACCGGCACCTGCCGAACATCCCGTCGGCCGACGACCTGGCGGAGGCGGGGCGGCTCAACATGAGCCGGTTCCAGATGCAGCTCCTGGAGAAGGTGGAGGAGCTGACCCTCTACACCCTGGATCAGCAGGAGCGGATCACCAGGCTCACGACCGAGAAGGAGGATCTGGAGAAGCGGCTGGCGCGCCTCGAGGCGGCCGTCACCCCGATCGACTGAGGCCGCACGAGCGGTCGCTCTCCCCGGCCGGACCCGCGAGGGTCCGGCCTTTTCGTTGCAGGCCGGCTTTTCCATCCGACTCTCCGGGTGGGCGTCCGGACAGGTTGTTTGAGGAGTTTCGGGCGTCCGGTTCGTCGTACCCCTCGGGCCGAAGGGACGTCCGGTTGCGCGGCCGGGGTCTTCGGATTGGAGGAATCAGCGATCAAGAATTCTATCGATAGACACATCTCTATGCGCATGCTAGAGTCTCCGAAATCTGTTCCAGTTCCCTTTTCGAGTTCTGAAGTTCTTTCGGAGGCGTCCCGAGGAGCCCCTTGGTGAACCGGCCCGGCACCGTGTGCCGGGCCATCGACGCCGCCTCTCTCGCGAGGCGCAGACTCATCCCTGACAGGAGGAAGAACCACATGTCGAAACTGTCAATCGTCGCGGTCGCTCTGGTCGCGGTTGTCGGGCTCGCCCTCGGTGCGGCGGCCCCCGTCTCGGCCCAGACCTGCGGCCCCCTGAACAACGGCCGGATCGCCGATGCGTTCTACGAGGGCAACGCCATCTTCTGGGATCCGGTGGTCGAGTACACCAAGATCGTCCTCACCATCAAGGGTCCCTGCGAGGACATCATCAAGGAGTTCGGGCCGAAGGACCAGATCGTCTTCGACATCCGGGAGATCGAGCGCGTGACCGACGGCCGGTACACCTGGGAGCTGCACCGCGTCGCACCGATCGACCCGGACGTCCAGGAGAATCTCCAGGAGTCCCGCGGCAGCGGTGAGGAGGACTCCCTCTGGTGGAGCTACTTCCAGGCGGGCAAGATCCCCGAGGGACCGTACATCGACTCCGCGTCGTTCTCCGTGGTCGGCGGCGAGATCGTCGACCCGAACGAGGGCATCGAGAAGAGCGCCCTGGTCGCCAAGGGAGCGCGTGGCGACGTCGCGACCGCGGCCCAGGCGGGCCTCGTGGGCGGCGCCACGACCGCGACCGAGTCCGGAGGGGCGGGCGGCAACACGCTGGCCACCAAGGCCGTCGTCCTGACCAACGCGGACGGCGTCATCCGCAACAGCCTGTGCGTCGGATTCGACTGCCCCAACAACCCCACGTTCTCCGATTCCACGATCATCCTCACCGAGAACAACACCCGCATCAAGTTCGACGACACCTCATCCATCAACTCGTTCCCGCGCAACGACTGGGAGATCGAGGCCAACTCCAACCTGAACGGCGGCGCCAGCTACCTCGGCTTCAACGACTGCGGTCAGACCAGCGGCGGTGGCTGCGCCAGCGACCTGGTCTTCGCCGTCGAGGCCGGCGCCCGCCAGAACGCCCTCTACGTGGAGTCGGACGGTGACGTGGGCCTGGGCACCTCCAACCCGGTGGTGCGGCTCCACGCCATCGACGGCGACACCCCGACCCTGCGGCTGGAGCAGGACGGCTCGTCCGGCTTCGCTCCCCAGACCTGGGACATCGCCGGCAACGAGACCAGCTTCTTCGTGCGGGACGCCACCAACGGCTCGACCCTGCCGTTCCGGATCTTCCCGGGCGCGAGCAGCAACTCGCTGATCGTCGACACCAACGACGACGTGGGCGTCGGGACCACCTCGCCGGACGCCAGCCTGGACATCGAGCGGAGCTCGGAGCCGACGCTGCGCCTGACCGACACCGGCGGCGAGGCGTGGGATCTCCAGGTCACC
>JASFUJ010000088.1:0-8528 GCA_050050355.1 Acidobacteriota bacterium | reverse complement strand
CGGGCGGCCTACGACGACCTGCTCTGGGTCTGGCACCCGCTGCTGACCGGCACGCGGCAGGACGTGGACGACATCCTGACCGCGCTCGTCAAGGTGCGGGATCACCTCGACGAGCTGAGGGACTAGACGGCATGGCGGACGTGCGGGTCGGAATCGTCGGCGCCGGGTTCATGGGGGAGACCCACGCCGAGGCGCTCCGCCGGACGCGCGGCGCCCGGCTGGTGGCCGTCGCCGAGCCGGACGCGGCGCGGCGCGAGGAGCTGGCGCGCGCCCACGGGGTCGAGCGCACCCACGGCGCCGCGGCGGAGCTGTTCGCCGACGGCGGCGTGGACCTGGTGGTGATCGCGGCGCCCAACGCCCTCCACGCCCCTCTCGCCGAGGAGGCGCTGCGGGCGGGCAAGCACACCCTGGTCGAAAAGCCGCTCGCCCTCACCCTGGCCGAGACCCGGCGCCTGAAGGCGGCCGCCCGGGAGAGCGGCCGCCGGCTGGCCTTCGGCGAGAACCTGGTGTTCGCGCCCAAGCTGGTCCGGCTCCGCGAGCTGGCCCGGGACGCCGAGGCGCTGGGGACGGTCTATCACCAGCGCCACGTGTTCCAGACCTGCGGCCCGGAGGGCGGCTGGTGGCTCGACCCGGCGGCCGTCGGGGGCGGCGCCCTGGTCGACCTGGGCTGCCACGCGGTCGAGACCTGCCGCTGGCTGGCCGGCCGGCCGGAGGCGCGGGCGGTCACCGCCCGGGTCCGCACCGTGGACGCCGCGCGCTTCGGCCGCCTCGACGACTTCGCCGTCCTCTGGATCGAGTACGCCGACGGCAGCACCGCCCAGTGCGAGGTCTCCTGGCTGCGCCCGGGAGGTGAGGAGGTGACCGCCGAGGTCTTCGGCACCCGCGGCCTGCTCCGGGCCGACCTGTGGAAGGGCATGGGGCTGTCGGCGTTCACGGAGACCCGGTTCGCCTCCGTCTGGGAGCCCAGCTCCGGCTGGGTCCACCCGGAGTGGGACTGGATCTGGAACAGCGGCTACCCCGGGTCGACCCAGAACGTCGTCGACGCGATCCTGGAGGGCACGGACGTGGAGGAGACGGTCGACGAGTGGGAGGCCGTGCTCGAGATCCTGCTCGCCGCCTACCTGAGCGCCGCCGAGGACCGCCGGGTCGAGCTGCCGCTCGACGCGCCCCCGGAGGCCCTGCCGCTCGAGCTGTGGCGGGCGCCGTCGGCGGAGGACCGCTGAGTGCCGGATCCCGCACCCGCCGAGCGCCTCGAGGTGTTGCGGCTGACGCCCTTCTTCCACCACGAGGGCGTGGACCGCTGGCCGGCCCGGTACGATCCGGTCGGCGGCATGCAGATCCAGATCCTCCAGATGTCGCGCTGGCTGGCGCGGCGGGGCGTCGGCCAGCTCGTGCTCACGGTGGGCTTCCCCGGCCTGCCGCCGGAGACCGAGATCGAGCCCGGCCTGCGGGTGCGCCCCACGCGGATGGCGTGGGCGGAGATCGAGTCCGAGTCGACCGGGATCGTCGGCCTGGTGGCCTCCTGGTTCCTGGCGGCGCTCCGGGAGTGCCGCCGGCTCCGGCGCCGGGGTTACCGGCCGGACCTGATCCACGTCCACGCGGACGGTCAGCCCCACGCGCTCTGGATGGTCTCCCTCGCCGGGCGCCTGTTCCGCGCCCCGGTGGCGCTCACCGTCCACTGCTCCCGCCTGGCGGGCTACCGGCCGGTCTCGTCCTTCGACGCGCTGCTCCACCGCTGGGTGGTGCGGAGCGAGAAGCGGGCCCTGCGCCGGGCCGACGCGGTGTTCACCCTGACCCCCAGAACCGCGGAGCTGCTCCGCCCCCACGTCGGGGGAGCGGGCGACCGATGCCGCGTGGTCCCGGACACGATCGTCACCCGGCGCCTCGGCGCCGGCGTGCCCGACGACGCCGTCCGCGCCTTCCGGCGGCGCCACGGCATCGGGGCGGACGAGGAGCTGGTGGCCTTCGTCGGGCGGATCGCGCCGGAGAAGGGCTGGCCGGCGCTGCTCGAGCTGGCGCCCGGGGTCCGCGCCCGGGGCGGCCGCATCCTGGTGCTCGGCGACGGGCCCCAGCGGGGTCGTCTCGAACGGGAGATCCGGAGCGCCGGCCTGGCCGACGCCTTCCTGATCACCGGCTTCGTGCCCCACGCCGAGGTCGCCGCGGCGCTCCGGATCGTCCGCGCCGTGGTCATGCCCTCCCGGCACGAGGAGCTGGGAGGGGTCGCCCTGGAGGCGATGGCGAGCGGCGCTCCGGTGGTCGCCTACGCCGTCGGCGGGCTGGTCACGACCGTCGGCCACGCCTGCCCCGAAATGCTGGTCCCGCCCGGCGACACCGGGGCCCTGAACCGCCTCCTGCTGGAGGTCCTGGAGCACCCCGACCGGTTCCGGGACGCCGCCGCGCGGGCGCGGACCTGGGTCCTGGAGACCTACGACGTGGACGGGGTCCTGGGAGGCATGCTCGACGCCTACCGCAGGCTCGCCGCCGGCTCGTCCCGGGCTCGCCCCCACCTCGCCCCGACCTCGGCGACGCCGCCGGCACCGAGCCGAGGCCGGACCGGCGGCGAGCCGATCGACCGCGGAGCCTGACCTGACCGCACGCAGAAAGGAAGCCATGGCGCGCACGAAAGTCCTCTCGATCACACCGTTCTTCCTGTTCGAAGACTACAAGCACCTGTGGAACCCCCGGTTCGATCCCCTGGGGGGCATGCAGTTGCTGACCCACGGCATCATCACGCGCCTGGCGGAGCGCGGGGTCGAGCAGGAGGTCCTGACCATGGGGATCCCCGGAGTGCCCAAGGACGTCGAGCTCGGCGACCGGGTGGTCGTGCGCTCCCGGCGGCTGCCGGTGCTGCCGATCAAGTCCAAGCTGGAGGGCTACTTCGGTTTGGTCCTGGCCTGGGGGATCGGCGGGCTGCTCTGGGTGCTACGCAACCGCAAGCGCCTGAAGCGGGAGATCGGCGTGGTCCACGTCCACATGGACGGCTCCGGCTCGGCCCCCGCCCTCGGCTACCTGGCCGCCCGGCTGCTCGACGCCCCCCTGGTGGCCCAGGTGTACTCCTGCCGCAACCTGACCCAGGAGCCGACCACCCTGTTCGAGCGGATCTTCGACCCGGTCTCCAAGTGGAGCGAGCGCCGGACCCTGGCCGGGGCCGAGCACGTCCTCACGCTGACCGACAAGGTGAAGAACCGGCTCGCCGACCTCCTCCCCGACGCCCGGGGGACCTTCGAGCGGCTGGCCTTCCTCACCACCACGGACTTCCGGGAGCGGGACACCCCGGAGCGCCGCCGGGAGCTGATCGAGCGGTTCGACCTGCCGCGGGACCGGCCGATCGTCATGTACCTGGGCCGGATCGCCGCCGAGAAGGGGGTCGAGTACCTGGTGGACGCCGTCAAGATCCTCAGCGAGCGGCAGGACTACCACTACCTGATCGCCGGCGACGGCCCGGAGCGCGAGGAGATCGACGAGCAGATCGACCGCCTGGGCCTCCGCGACGTCTGCACGGTCACCGGCTTCCTGGAGCCGGAGCTGGTGCCGTCGGCCGTGGCCCTGTCCACGATCGGCGTGGTGCCGTCCAAGTACGAGGAGCTGGGGCTGATCATCCTGGAGTTCATGCTCATGGACAAGCCGGTGATCGCCCACGACGTGGGCGGCGTCTCGGAGCTGATCCAGGACCGGGAGACCGGCCTCCTGGTCCGGCCCTACGATCCGCCCGCGCTGGCCGCGGCGATCGAGGAGCTGGTGGGGGACGCGGAGCTCCGCGAACGCCTGGCCGCCGCGGCCGCGCCGATCCCGGACCGCTACTCGCTGGACGCGGCGGTCGTGCGCCTCGCGGAGGTCTACGGCGAGCTCGGGCGCGCCGAGTGACCCGAGCGCGCCGAGCGAGTGGAGCTCCCCCGCCGTGCGGACCCTGATCCTGGCCCCCCACCCGGACGACGCCGCCCTCTGCCTCGGGGGGTTCGTGGAGCGGGCGCGGGTGCGGGATCCGGCGCTCCTCGCGGGCGCGACGCTGGTCACGGTCTTCGGGCGGACGGTCTACGCGCCCCACGCGCCGGGCGCGTCCGGCGAGACCGGGAGCGGCGCCGTCTCCGCCCTGCGCGCCCGGGAGGAGCGCCGGTTCGCCCGGGCCTCGGGCCTGGCCCTGGAGCTGCTGAGCCTGCCGGACAGCAGCGCCATCGGCCTCTCGGACGACGACGAGATGGTCGCCGACCCCGCGACGGACCCGCGGCGGGACGACGTGACCGCCGCCCTCTCCGGCCGGGTCGCGGGCGTGGACGTCCTCCTCGTCTGCGCCGCGATCGGCGGCCACGTGGACCACCGGCTGGTCCGCGACGCCGCCCTGGCCCACACCACGGCCCCGCTCGTCCTGCTGTACGAGGACCTGCCCTACGCCGCCGAGCTGGACGGTCCGGCCGTGCCGCCGCCGCTCGCGGACCCGGGGCCGGCCCCGCGGGAGCACCGGATCGACGTCACCGGCGTGCTCGACCGCAAGCGCGAACGGCTCCGGATCTACCGCAGCCAGCTCACCGAGGACGACGTGGACCAGGTGCTGGCCTACGCCGCCGGCTTCGACCCGCCCCGGGCGGTCGAGCGGGTCTGGTCCCTGGACAGGGGGCCGCGGGAGCCGGGGGTTCCGCGGGACGGGCGCGCCGAGCGGCTCCTGGAGCGCCTGCTCGTCCCGGCGGCCCCTCCCTGACGTCCGGAGCCTCCGGAGCCTACTCGGCCGCCGCCGACAGCGCCTGGCCCGGGTTCTGGCCCGAGTCCGGGCCCGGGTTCTGGCCCGGGTTCTGGCCCGAGTCCGGGCCCGCGCCCCGCCGCTCCCCCACCTGCTGGCGCCACATGGCGTAGTAGAGCCCCTTGCGGGCCAGGAGGTCCGCGTGCCCGCCCGACTCGACGATCCGCCCCTGCTCGAGGACGTGGATCGTGTCGGCGTGCATCACCGTGGACAGGCGGTGGGCGATCAGGACCGTGATCAGGTGCTGCGACGCCAGGCCGCGGATGGTGACGGTGATCTCCTCCTCGGTCAGGGAGTCGAGCGACGAGGTCGCCTCGTCGAAGACCAGCAGCCGCGGGCGCCGCAGCAGCGCGCGGGCGATCGACAGGCGCTGTTTCTCGCCGCCGGACACCTTCACGCCGCCCTCCCCGATCACCGTGTCGAGCCCCCGCTGCGCGCGCTCCAGCAGGCTGGTGCAGGCGGCCTTCTGTAGCACCTCCAGGCACTCCTCGTCCGACGCCTCCGGGTTGACGAAGAGCAGGTTCTCGCGGATCGAGCCGGAGAACAGTTGGGTGTCCTGGGTCACCAGGCCGATCTGGGCGCGGAGCTCGTCCAGGTCGACGTCCGCGCCCGGGATGCCGTTGTAGAGCACCCGGCCGCCCGCCCCCGGTTTCGTGGACGCGGGCTCCGTGGGATAGAGCCCGACCAGGAGCTTGACCAGGGTCGTCTTGCCGGCGCCGGACGGCCCGACGAAGGCGACGGTCCGGCCGCGCTCGATCTCGAAGGTGACGCCCGCGAGGGCGGGCGCCGTGCCGGTGCGGTGGGTGAACTCCACGTCCTCGAACCGGACGGAGGCCAGCTCCCCCAGCGACCGCGGGCTCACCGGCCTCGGCTCGACCGGGGTCTCCAGGATCTCCTCGAAGGTCTCGAGGGACGCCTCGGCCACGCGGAAGGTGTTGATCACGGGCCCCAGCTCGTTGAGCGGGCCGAAGAGGAAGAACGAGTACAGGAAGAGGGAGAAGAACTGCCCCACCGTGATCCGCTGCGAGAAGACCAGGTAGAGCATCAGGAGCATCACCGCTCCGCGCACCACGTTGACCGACACGGCCTGCCAGAAGGTGAGAAAGCGCAGGGCCCGCACCTTGTCCAGCTCGAGGCCGAGGATCTTGTGGGTGGTGGCGGTGAGCCGCTCGTTCTCCTGGCGCCCCAGCCCCAGGGCCTTGACCAGCTCGATGTTGCGCAGCGACTCGGTGGTCGAGCCGGCGAGGGCCGTGGTCTCGGCCACGATCACCCGCTGGATCCGCTTGATCCGCCGCGAGAGGGCCGAGCTGAAGAAGCCCAGCAGAACCATCGTCAGCAGGAACGCGGGCGCGATGAGCCAGTGGAGGGTGAAGGAGTAGACCATCACGAAGACGACCCCCACCAGGGTCGTGAACAGCGTGTTGACCGAGATCGAGATCAACCGCTGCACGTCGCCGCGCACCTTCTGCAGCTTGCCCAGGGTCTCGCCGCTCCGCTGGTCCTCGAACAGGGCGTACGGCAGCTCCAGCGAATGGCGGATGCCGTCCGTGTAGAGGTCCACGCCGACCCGCTGGGCGATCACCTTCACGTAGTAGTCCTGGAAGCTCCGGGCGAACCGGGAGACCACCACCGCGCCGAGAGCCAGCAGCAGGAGGAGGGTCACCCCGCGCAGGAACTCGCCGGTGGCGTACTCCTGGTGGCGGACGGCGTAGTTGTCGATCAGGTACCGGGAGATCAGGGGGTCGAGCAGCAGGAACACCTGGCTCACCGTCGCCAGGCCGAGGGCCAGGAGCACGTAGCGCCAGTAGGGGCGGAGGTAGGAGACCAGGAGTTGCATCAGCTCGTCGGTTGCGCCGGCAGGATGATGTCCAGGTCGTAGATGATGGAGGTGAGCAGAGCCCCCACCTCCTCGTCGCGGGACAGGAGCTCCCGGACCGTCGCGCAGTACGCGTACACCTGCTCGAAGTACGTGCGCTCCGCCTCGGGCCCCTCGAGGAGGGTCGGGAACGCCAGCTCGGTGCCCCGTTGCAGCGCCTCTTCCATCTCCGGATCGGCCGTCCCGGCCAGCCGCTGCACCTGCAGCACCCAGCTCGCCGAGTCCGAGTAGACGTCATGGTACGCCAGCAGCGCGTTGACGAGATACCGGCAGACGTGGGCGCCGAGGCACGCCACGTGCCCCCGGGCACGCCCGATCCCCACCTCCATGTCCTCGAGGATCTTGCCGGCCTCGGTGAACCTCGCGGCCACCCACTGCGTTCGAACGGCCCGGAGGGAGTACCGGCTCCGCCAGCGCTCGACCACCTCGCGGCCATGGATGATCCAACCGCCCGCGAGCCGCGTCGCCAGGACGAGGTCCTCGTCCCCGACGACCGATCCGGAGGCGGGCTCCCCGCCCGCGGTCCGGTCCGCGAGAAACAGGACGTCGAGCTCGATGCCGTCGAAGAAGAGGGAGACCTCGGTCTCGTTCGGGGAATCGGTGGGCAGGTAGTTCACCGCCGACCCGAAGAGCTCCCGCTTCCGGCCCCCCTTGAGCGCCGAGACCGTCGGCAAGAGCACCACGACGTCCACGTCCGAGAGGGAGCTGGCGGTCCCCCCCGGGATCGATCCCGTCACGAAGAGACCGATCTCGTACGACGGCTTGACGAACTCGTACGCCAGGGAGACGAGATCCAGGCCCTCCCGCTCCAGTTCCGCGGCCAGCTCTTCTGCGTTTTCACATTCATGCAACTCGTGTGCACGCTTCTTCACCCGGGCCGGGCGGTCCCGAAGCGCGCTCAACCCTTCGTTCCCTCGATCATGGCGCGAGGATTGAATCACGTGGGAACAGTGATTGCAAGGCCGCTCGGAAAACCGGGTTGACAGCGTTCGAGCGCAGCCAGTAGCCTTCCCGCATTCGATCGACCTACCCTGAGGGCCGTGCGGTCATGACGCCAGAAATAGAGCTTGCATTCTCGAATATAAAGGATCGGTACGGCAGCGAGTCCATCTCCCGCGTCGAGTCGATGCTGGACCCCGCCAACCAGAATCGTCATCCGCTGCAAAAGGAGGCCCGGTGGGTCCTGCCGGGGCTCACGTCCAAGCCGTGGCACGACCCGTACGAGCACCCGGAGCTCGCCCCGTTCGTTCGCAAGCTCGAGGTGCTCCATCCGCGGATCAAGGCCGAGGTGCTCCGCGCCGTCGAGGCCGGAACCGGAGTGGACCGCTACGACCACTACAAGGTCAGCGACGACCGCTGGCAGGCCATCTATCTGTTCCGCGGCGGCGCCCCGGTCGAAGCGTCCCGGGAGCTGGTCCCCACGACGTTCCGCTTCATGGAGGAGGACCTGGGGGACTGGCTCTGTCCGCTCCTGGAGATGCACTTCTCCATGCTGAGCCCCCACAC
Organism: Acidobacteriota bacterium; assembly: GCA_050050355.1. GTDB lineage: Bacteria > Acidobacteriota > Thermoanaerobaculia > Multivoradales > DATKCC01 > JASFUJ01. The sequence goes on along the minus strand of JASFUJ010000088.1, from coordinate 414 downwards.
GCGGATCCCGCCCCATTGCGACCTGTGGAACTTCACGATCAACCTGCACCTCGCCGTCTCCATCCCCGAGGACTGCGGCATCCGGGTGGCGAACGAGACGCGGCAGTGGGACGAGGGAAAATGCCTGTTGTTCGACTACTCGTACCGGCATCAGGCATGGAACGACAGCGACCGGCACCGCATCTGTCTACTGATGGACCTGTGGAACCCTGAGGTCACCGCGCCCGAGCGCGAGGCCCTGGTGGCACTGATCACGGAGATCCGCAAGCTCATGGGCTAGACATCTACAAAGGCCGCTTTCGTGACGAGTGAGTCAAGTTTTCCCGATCCGTCGAAGACGCCGCTCCGATCCACCTTGACGATCCTCTGGATCGCCCCTCCAACCCCCCCCGGTCCCCCTTCCTCCCCTCGCGG
>JASFUJ010000087.1:0-8577 GCA_050050355.1 Acidobacteriota bacterium | reverse complement strand
CAGGAGCTGATCGCCGAGTGGGAAGCTCCCGCCGCGGAGGCGGAGGCGGCGAGCTCCGAGCCGGCGATCCCGCCGGCGGAGCTGGAGCGCCGGGAGGATCTGATCGCCCGCGCCGACCAGGCGTTCGACCGGAGCGAGTACCTCCGCGCCCTGGAGCTCTACGACGACGCGCGGGACGTCGCGCCGCTGGAGGGCGGGGCCCGGGAGCGCTTCCGGGAGGCGGCGCGGGAGCTCGAGCCCCTCACCTCGCAGATCGAGCTGTTCCGCCAGGGCGAGTACGAGATGGTCATGCCCCAGCTCTGGCGGATGCTCGAAGACGATCCGTCGAACCGGGACGTCCGGCGACTGCTGGTCGACAGCTACTACAACCGGGGCGTGCGGGAGCTCCAGCGGGGGGACGCCAACCGCGCCGCCGCCGAGTTCCGCGAGGCGCTCTCCCTGGCGCCGGACGACCGGGAGCTGCAGCGCCACTTCCAGCTCGCGCAGACCTACCAGCAGCGCTCCAAGGACCTCCTCTACCGGATCTACGTCAAGTACCTGCCCTTCCGATGACCTTCTGAACCTGATCCTCTGAACGCCGACGGGAGCAGCCGCCCATGAGCCGGAAACGCGACCGGGAGGACGAAGAACCCACCCTCTTCGACCTGCCTCTCGATGGGCCGGCCGAGCCGGAGCACCCCGAGCCCGAGCCTCCTGAGCCGGATCGGGGTCCTCCCGAGCCGGATCGGGGTACCGAGCCGGTTCCCGAGGCGGAGTCGACCCCGTTCCGCGGGGACGCGCCCGTCGAGCCCGCCCCGTTCGAGGAGCGCCCGGAGCCGGAGCGCGTCCCCGGGCGGCGCGTTCCCGCCACCCCTCCGCTCTCCGTCCGGCTCCTCGCCGGTCTCGCCGATCTCGCCATCCACCTGGCCCTGGGGGTCGCTCTGCTCTTCGGAGCCCGGCTCCTGGGGGTTCCGGCGGGGCTCGGCGACTGGCCGCCGATCGCCCTGTTCCTGCTCGTCTTCTCGTTTCTGTACTCGGTGCTCCCCCTCGCCTTCTGGGGGCAGACCCCCGGCATGGCCTGGGCCGGCGTGGAGACGCGGGCGGCCGACGGCGGGACGCTGACCCTGGGGCAGACGGTCCGGCGCTGGCTCGGCGGGATGCTCACCGTCGCTCTGCTGGGTCTGCCGCTCCTGCTGGCCGCGGGCGACGGCCGGAGCTTCGCCGACCGGCTGAGCGACTCGCGGACGCGGCTGGTCGAGTAGGCCTCCCCTCCGGGCGCCCGGAGCTCGGGGCGGCTCGAGGCCGCGGCGCTCAGCGGCCGGCCCGCCGGACCCCGAAGGCCATCCAGAGGCAGCCGGCCGCGGCCGCCGCCGCGAACGTCTCGAGCGGCGGCAGCCCCGGCCAGAGGGCCGCCGCGCCGCCGAGCTGGAACAGCACCCCCGCCGTGCGCATCGGCCGGAAGGCGAGACCTCCCAGGGCGAAGAAGGAGTGCCCGAGGAGGAGCAGCCAGAGTCCGGGCAGCAGCGCGGCCCCACCCGTCCACAACAGGATCGCCGAGAGCCCCAGGCCGACCAGCGAGAGGTTGCCCTGGACCCGCAGCGCCCACGCGGCGAGCGGGGAGCGGGAGCCGAACGCGCCCCGGCGCCGCATGGCGGTCAGCTCCACCAGCCCGCCCAGGAGGATCGCGCCGGACCAGAGGAACAGCCCCCCGGAGAGGCCGAAGCCGGCGAGGGCGCCCGGTGTGGCGAGCGCCGCCCCGGGGAGGAGGACGGCCCAGGAGACCCAGACCAGAGAGCTGGAGAGAAACGGCCGCGCCGCCGCCGAGAAGCTCCGGCGGACCGCGTCCAGATCCGCCGTCGTGGACGGATCGCCCCTCGCGTCCGGAGGAGCGAAGACCGGGTCGTACTCGGAAGGCACGCCCCGATGATCTCATGCGGTGGGAGGTGCCCGCGCCCCGGTTGACCCCCCGGGGACCCCATGGTATGTTCCCCGCGATCTCGGGCGCCCTTCCCGACACGGGCTTGGGCTGTCCGGGAGAGACGTGTACGTTGTCCACGGCTGGAGCATCCGACAGCCAGAACACCCGAGCCCTCCGACCGAGTCGAGCGTTTCCATGAATCTCATTCCGGACGCCAGTCTGCTGGTGATCATGGGGATCTTCTGGATCACCTACTTGATCCTGAGGGTCTTCCTCTTCGGACCCGTCCAGGAGATCCTCCGCGAGCGGCGCGAGACGATCGACTCCGCGCGCGCCGAGCACGAGGCCGCCATGGCCAAGACGGACACCAAGATCGAGGCCGAGCGGGGTCGGCTCAACGAGGCTCGGGTGGAAGCCGCCTCCAGGCGGGACGCGCTCCGCCGGGAGGCGGAGCAGGAACGCCAGCGGATCCTCGCCGAGACCCGCGAGGCGACCGATCAGCGCCTGGCGGAGGCCCAGGAGGAGCTGGACGAGACCGTGGCCCGCGAGCGCGAAGGGCTGGAGGATCGCGCCGGCGTCCTCGCCGGGCGCATGGCCGAGAAGCTCCTGGAGAAGAGCGCATGAGCCGTTCCCGAAGTCTTCGGAGTCTCGAGGCCCGGCCCCGGAAGGCGTCGCCCCGGGGGCCGTGGGCCGCCGCCGCGGCCGTGGTCGCCCTGAGCGTGCTCGCCGCCCGGCCCGCCGCGGCGGCCGCCGATCCGTTCGCCACCTGGCTCGGCCTGCCGGCGTGGATCTGGATGCTCGCCAACCTGATCCTCTTCTTCGGTGCGCTCGGCTATTACCTCGGGCCGCCGATCGCCCGGTTCCTGGAGGAGCGGGGCCGCCGGATCCGCGAGGAGCTGGAGGAGGCCCACGAGCGGCGCGCCGAGGCGTCCGACCTGCAGTCGTCGCTGGGAGCCAAGGTGGCGCAGCTCGAGGAGCAGATCGACCAGCTCCTCGAGCGGGCCGAGCACGAAGGCCGGCGCGAGCACGACGAGCTCCTGGCCCGGGCCGGGCGGGAGAAGGAGCGGCTGCTGAGCCAGGCGGAGGGCGAGATCGAGCACCGGGTGCAGCAGGCCCGCCAGGAGCTCAAGGACTACACCGCCGAGCTCGCCGCCCGGCTCGCCCGCGAGCGGCTGGAGAGCGAGCTCGATCCGGAGGAGCGCCGGAGGCTGTTCCGGCGCAACCTGTCCCGGCTGGAGCGGGAGGCGTCATGATCCGGAGGTTCGCCCGCCCGTACGCCCAGGCCCTGGTGAAGGTCGCCGGGTCGCTCGACGAGGCCCGGGAGCTGCGCGACCAGGTCCGGGCGTTCCGGGACGCGATGGACGCGGTGCCGGGGATCGCCAGGATGGCGGCCAATCCCGCGGTGCCCATGGAACGCAAGCGCGACGTGATCCACCAGATCGCCGGGCGCCTCGGCGTCGGTGCCCTGGGGGAGCGGTTCCTCCTCCTGCTGCTCGACAACTATCGCCTGCAGCATCTTCCGGCGGTGCTCGAGGCGCTCGATCTGGAGGTCAACCGCCGCCTGGGCGTGGCCACCGCCGAGGTGACCACGGCGCAGCCGATCGCCGACGACGAGGCGGAGCGGCTGCGGAGCGTGCTGGCGAAGCTACTCGACCGGAGCGTGGAGCTCCAGCTCTCGGTCGAGCCGGAGCTGCTCGCCGGCTTCCGGGCGCGGGTGGGGAGCACGCTGTACGACGCCAGCCTCAGCGGCCAGCTCGACCGCCTTGCGGAGCGGCTGGCGGAGGCCTGAGCCGGAGGCCGGCTCGGCCGGCGACCCGCTCTCGGATCTCGAAGGCGGGACGGGGCGAACGGGGAACGACGAGAAGAATTCGTGACACCACGACGGGCCGGGCCCGTCGCAAGGAGTGCCGTTTCTATGCAGATCAAGGCAGACGAGATCACCGCGATCCTGGAGCGCGAGCTCTCGGGGTACGAAGCGGACGTCGACATCGCCGAGGTGGGGACCGTCCTCAGCGTGGGGGACGGAATCGCCCGCGTCTACGGCTTGGAGAAGGCGATGGCCGACGAGCTGCTGGCCTTTCCCAACGACGTCTTCGGCCTGGCGCTGAACCTGGAAGAGGACCAGATCGGCGCCGTGCTCATGGGCGACAGCCGCCTGGTGGAAGAGGGCGACGAGGTGCGCCGCACGGGCCGGGTCATCCAGGTGCCGGTCGGGCCGGCGCTGATCGGCCGGGTGGTCGATCCCCTGGGCCGCCCCCTGGACGGCAAGGGGCCGATCGAGGCCGCCGACCACTACCCGGTCGAGCGCATCGCTCCCGGCGTGGTCGACCGGCAGCCGGTGAAGGAGCCGATGCAGACCGGCCTCAAGGCGATCGACTCGATGATCCCCATCGGCCGCGGCCAGCGGGAGCTGATCATCGGCGACCGCCAGACGGGCAAGACCGCGGTGGCGATCGACGCGATCATCAACCAGAAGTCGACCGATGTCGTCTGCATCTACGTCGCCATCGGCCAGAAGCGTTCCACCGTCGCCCAGGTGGTCAAGACGCTGGAAGAGAACGGGGCGATGGAGCACACGATCGTGGTGGCGGCCTCCGCGTCGGAGCCGGCGCCCCTCCAGTACCTGGCGCCCTACGCCGGCTGCACCGTCGGTGAGTACTTCATGCACCAGGGCGGTCACGCCCTGGTGATCTACGACGACCTGTCGAAGCAGGCCGCGGCCTACCGCGAGATGTCGTTGCTGCTGCGCCGGCCGCCGGGCCGGGAGGCCTACCCGGGCGACGTGTTCTATCTCCACTCCCGCCTGCTCGAGCGTGCAGCGAAGCTGTCCGACGCGCAGGGGGGCGGCTCGCTGACCGCCCTGCCGATCATCGAGACCCAGGCCGGCGACGTCTCGGCCTACATTCCGACCAACGTGATCTCGATCACCGACGGCCAGATCTTCCTCGAGGGCGACCTCTTCTACTCGGGCGTGCGGCCGGCGATCAACGTCGGCATCTCGGTGTCCCGCGTCGGCGGCTCCGCCCAGATCAAGGCGATGAAGAAGGTCGCCGGGACCCTGCGCCTCGACCTCGCCCAGTTCCGTGAGCTCGAAGCGTTCGCCCAGTTCGGCAGCGACCTGGACAAGGCGACCCAGGCCCAGCTCGCACGAGGTCGCCGCCTGGTGGAGATCCTCAAGCAGGGGCAGTACCAGCCGTTGTCGGTCGATCTCCAGGTGCTCTCGATCGTCGCCGGCACCAAGGGGATTCTGGACCCGCTCGAGGTGGATCACGTGCTGCCCTTCGAGGAGGAGATGCACCGGGCGTTCCAGAACGAGCACCCGGAGGTGCTCGAGGAGATCCGGGAGAAGAAGCAGATCTCCTCCGAGCTCGAGGAAACGATCCTGTCGGTCATGCGCGAGGTGCGCGAGGACTACGTGGCCCGCAAGCCGGAGGCGAAGACGGCCAAGGCGGCGGCCTGATCGGTCGAGCACCATGGCGAACCTTCTCGACATCAAGCGGCGGATCCGGTCCGTCAAGAACACGCAGCAGATCACCAAGGCCATGAAGATGGTGGCCGCGGCCAAGCTGCGCCGGAGCCAGGACCGGATTCTCGCCACCCGCCCCTACGCCCTCGAGCTGGCCAAGGTCACCTCGAAGCTGGCCCAGGCGGCCCGTCACCCGGACGTCGACCAGGAGCTCGAGGCGCCGGATCGGGAACCGGAGCTCGAGATCTTCGGCGACGAAGACTCCCTGGAGTCGTCCCGGGGGTCGTCCCGGGATGGGGGCGGCGAGGCCCATCCCCTCCTCCAGGAGCGGCCGGAGAAGCGGGTGCTCCTGGCCGTGGTCACCGGCGACCGGGGGCTGGCGGGCTCGTTCAACGCCAACGTGCTGCGCCACAGCCAGCAGGTGCTCGGCCGCTGGGACGACCTCGAGCTACTGCTGCTGGGCAAGAAGGGCGCCGACTTCTACGGCCGCCGCAGCGTCCCGATCCGCAAGGCCTACCGGGACCTGTTCACCGAGGTGACGTACGAGCGGGCCCGGGAGATCGCCGCGGACGTCTCCGAGGCGTACTCCACCGGCGAGTACGACGCGGTCTACGTGATCTACAACCAGTTCAAGTCGGTCATGCAGCAGGAGCTCACCGAGGAGCGGCTGCTGCCGATCCCCGTCGAGGGGGAGGAAGCCGACGCCGGGACCGAGATCGGGGTGCCGGGCGGCTCCTACATCTACGAGCCCTCTCCGGAGGGCATCCTGACCCAGATCCTCCCCCGCTACATCGACTTCCAGGTCTACCGGGTGCTGCTCGAATCGCAGGCCGCGGAGCACGCCGCCCGGATGACCGCCATGGACTCGGCGACCAAGAACGCCGGGGAGATGATCGACAAGCTGACCCTCTCCTACAACCGGGCGCGCCAGGCCGAGATCACCACCGAGCTGATCGAGGTGGTCTCCGGCGCCAACGCCCTCGAAGGCTGACTCCGCGCGCCCCGAAGAATCGAGTGGCGAACCGCTGAAAGGTGGACGAGCAGTGAGCGACAAGAGCGACCAGAAGCGCAACGTGGGCAAGGTGGTCCAGGTGATCGGACCGGTTCTCGACATCGAGTTCGATCCGGAGCGGCTGCCCGAGATCCTCAATGCCGTGGAGGTCCACGACCCGGGCGAGGAGACCGGCCAGCCGATCCACATCGTGGCCGAGGTGGCCCACCACCTGGGCGAGAACCAGGTGCGGTGCGTCGCCATGTCGCCGACCGGCGGCGTGGTCCGCGGCATGGAGGCGGTCGACACGGGCCAGCCGATCACGGTCCCCGTGGGCCGGGAGACCCTGGGCCGCATCCTGAACGTCATCGGCGACCCGGTGGACGGCCTGGGCTCGGTGGGGGCCGAGGAGCGCTGGCCGATCCACCGCGACGCTCCGTCCCTCGAGGAGCAGGCGACCGAGACCGAGATGTTCGAGACCGGCATCAAGGTCATCGATCTGCTCGAGCCGTACACCAGGGGCGGCAAGACCGGCCTGTTCGGCGGCGCCGGCGTGGGCAAGACGGTGCTGATCATGGAGCTGATCAACAACGTCGCCCTGCAGCACGGCGGGTTCTCGGTCTTCTCCGGCGTCGGCGAGCGCACCCGCGAGGGCAACGACCTGCTGCGGGAGATGGTCGAGTCCAAGGTGATCAACTTCGGGGACGACTTCTACGAGCACCTGGAGGCGACCGGCGAGTTCGACATGAAGCGGGTCGACCTGGAGGCGCTGAAGCAGTCGAAGGCGGCGCTGATCTACGGCCAGATGACGGAGCCGCCGGGAGCGCGCCTGCGGGTCGGTCTCTCCGGCCTGACCGTCGCGGAGTACTTCCGCGACACCCAGGGCCAGGACGTGTTGCTCTTCATCGACAACATCTTCCGGTTCACCCAGGCGGGCTCCGAGGTGTCGGCGCTGCTCGGGCGCATGCCCTCGGCGGTGGGGTACCAGCCGAACCTGGCCTCGGAGATGGGTGCCCTCCAGGAGCGGATCACCTCGACCCAGAAGGGCTCCATCACCTCGGTCCAGGCGATCTACGTTCCCGCGGACGACCTCACGGACCCCGCGCCGGCCACCACCTTCGCCCACCTGGACGCGACGACGGTGCTCTCGCGGCAGATCTCCGAGCTCGGCATCTACCCGGCGGTCGACCCGCTCGACTCCACGTCGAAGATCCTCGACCCCCGGATCGTCGGCGACGAGCACTACGCGGTGGCCCGGGAGGTCCAGACCATCCTGCAGCGGTACAAGGACCTCCAGGACATCATCGCCATCCTGGGCATCGACGAGCTGTCCGAGGACGACAAGCTCACGGTCGCCCGGGCGCGGAAGATCCAGCGGTTCCTGTCCCAGCCCTTCTTCGTCGCCCAGCAGTTCACCGGCCTCGAGGGCCGCTACGTCAAGGTGGGCGACACCATCGAGGGCTTCAAGCGGATCATCGGCGGCGAGATGGACGAGTACCCGGAGCGGGCGTTCCTCTACAAGGGGACCATCGACGAGGTCGTCGAGCACGGCCGCGAGCTCCTGGAAGAGCCCGCCGAGGCCGCCTGAGAGTCGTCCGAGGAAGTCGAGGGAACCCCCGATGGCGGAACAGACGAGCACCAGCACCAGCGGAAGCGGCCGGCTGCACCTGATCCTCGTGGCCCACGACCGGCAGTTGCTGGACGTGGAGTGTGACGAGGTCACGGTGCCGGGGAGCGAGGGCGCCCTCGGCATCCTGCCCGGTCACACCCCCCTGATGGCCACCCTCAGGGTGGGGGAGGTCATGTACCGCCAGGGCAAGATCGAGCGCTGGGTGGCCCTGTCCGAGGGATTCGTCGAGGTCGCCGACGACATGGTGACCGTGCTCACCGAATCCGCGGAGCTGCCGAGCGAGATCGACGTCGAGGCCGCCCGCAAGGAGGCGAGCGAGGCCCGGGAAGAGCTCCTGACCGCCGCGTCGTCCGACTGGAGCAAGGCGCAGGTGCGGCTCGAGAAGGCGCTGGCCAGGATCACGGTGGCGAGCCGGGTGCAGCAGGAGGATCTTCGGCCGCGGTGAGCGGGTGACACGCGGCCGGGAGGCGAGCCCCGGGGTGGATCACGCGGCCGGGGACAAGCCCCGGCCCTACACACCGAGACGGTAGCCGGGGGGCTCGTCCCCCCGGGGGCAGGCCCCTGCCCCACACACCGAGACGGTAGCCGGGGGG
>JASFUJ010000086.1:0-8649 GCA_050050355.1 Acidobacteriota bacterium | reverse complement strand
AGAAGGTCGAACGGCGTCGTCTCCCAGAGGGTGTCCCACGCGCCGGCGCCCAGGTGCCGGGCTTCGTGGAAGGAGGCTCCGGCCTGGCGGCAGCGCGCACGGATCGCGTCCAGGAACGGCGGCTCGTACGGCTCCTCGGGGAAGCTGAAGACCAGGAGCTCGGCGTCCGGGGCCAGCTCCAGGAGGCGCTCCAGGACCCGGAGGCCGCGGTGGGTGGCACAGGCGAGGACGATGCGCACGGTCGGCTCGGGGACGGTCTCAGGTGGACGATCGGGGCCGGGGGAGGACGGTTCGCAGGGCACGGCGTGGAAGCTGGGCCAGGGCCGAGGCGGCGACCGCCGCCGGATCGCTGCGCAGGAGCATGCGGGTTTCGCGACCGGCCGGAAGGCTCATCAGATGCCGGGCCGGGAGGGCACGGAGGAGCCGGCGGATCCAGACCCGCCGCACGCCGGCCATCGCGCCGGGCTCGATCCCCGGGGTTCGTGCCAGTGCGTCCAGCAGCTCGAGCATGAGGGGGATCCGCTCGAGGTCGTCGGCCTCCACGCCGCGTCCATCGGCCAGGCGCCGGAGCGATTCGATCTCCCCGCGATCCGGGCGCCGGGGCGCGAGGATCTTCCGGATCTCGCGGGCGGAGATGGCCCGGACGCTGCGCTCCATGGGGCCGCGCTGGGTGGTCGAGAGCCCGGCCTCGTGCATCCGGTAGACCACCAGTGGCTCGGGGATCGACGCCGTGCGAGTCTCTCGCGCCAGACGCGCGCAGATCTCGTAGTCGTAGGCCGCCGGGGCGTAGCGGTACGGTCGCATCGTTTCGCGGCGGAACATCAGGGTGGAGTGGCAGAAGATCATGCCGAACAGGAGCCGCCACCGGATCTCCGGGTGGTCGCCGGGCGGATCCCGGCGCGCCGTCCTCCCGTCCGGGAACAGGCGCAGGTACGAGCTCGCTGCCAGTCCGATCTCGGGATGCTCCTCCATGAACGCCACCTGGGTCTCGAGGCGGTGCGGCAACGAGACGTCGTCCTGGTCCAGCCGCGCCACGTAGCGGCCGCGGGCGAGCGCCATGGCGTGGTTCGAGGCCGCTCGATGTCCGCGGTTGGCGGCGTGGCGCCGGACCCGGATGCGGGAGTCCGTCGAAGCGTATCGCGACAGCAGGTCCCGGGAGCCGTCGGTCGACGCGTCGTCGATCGCCACCAGCTCGAAATCCTCGAAGGTCTGGGCACGGACGCTCTCGAGGGTCTCCTCCAGGTACGCCGCGCCGTTGTAGACCGGCATCACTACGCTGACCTCAGGCACGGCGGCGTCGACCTCCGACGGCGTTCGTGAGCCTCCGCTCGAGGGAGGCCAGGCCGCGCCGCAGGAACGCGGCGGCGGGTCCGCCGATCCTCTGGAGCCCGCTCTCGGCCCACCAGCCCGGCTCCGCGTAGCCGAGCTCGACCAGCAGCGGACCGGCGATCCGGTGGACCAGGTAGCGCTCGGCGGTGCTCCACTCGGTCCGCCATCCGCCCACGCCGCCGGAGCGGACGAATCCCTCGGGCAGCGGAGCGCCGCCGGGACCGCGGCGCTCCCGCTTCATCCGGTCGAGCCCGTAGCGCTCGATGGTGGAGGCCATCCCGCGCCGGTCCCAGGGGCGCAGGGACAGGAACTCCACGATCCCGTCCAGGACCCCTTCCGGGTCGTGCCTCAGGTCCTCGTACCGCACCTCCAGGTACCGTCCGCCCAGGGCGCGGGCGGCCCGTGCGGTGAGGAGGTCCCGCCGCCAGCGGGCGGCGGCGGAGGGGAGATCGCGGGGTGCCCACGGGCGCCCCCAGGCGCGCGATGCGGCCACCAGCGAGCTCGCCACGTCCCGGCCGTCGCGGATCAGGTGGATGAACCGGCTGTGGGGGAGCACCCGTTCGATGAGCTCGATCCTGCGGGAGTTGTCCGGGTGCTTGTCCAGCACCAGGTGGGCCGAAGGCTTGGCTCGCCGGACCCGCTCGAAGACCGAGGTCACGACCCCGCGCAGCAGGTCGACGAGCTCGTCCTCCCGCATCAGCCCGGGGAGACCGATCGGTGCGCCGGCCGCCTCCGACAGCTCGAGCTGGCTCCGCCAGGAGCTCATCCAGGGTTCCACGTACCCGGCGAACAGTTGCAGCTCCGCGTGGGTGCAGACCTGGTCGTGGTCTCCGAGCAACGCCTGGAGCCAGGTGGTCCCGCTCCTCGGCGCGCCGATGATGAACGCCGCGGAGCACCGGTCCGCCGGAGCGCTCGCGCCGGATCTCGAGGCGTCCAGGGCGCTCACGGCGCGGGACTCCTGCTCCAGGTCGAGGGCATGGCGACCAGGGACCCCTCCGGCGCGCTGCCGAGCCGCCGGTCGTACGCCACCTCCAGCACCTGGAGCCGGAGGCAGTGCGGAACGTGGTGGAAGAAGGTCTTGGGCCTCTGGAAGCAACCGATGGACAGGGTGTAGTCCCCCGGAACCAGCACGTTCGACTCCACCCGGCAGACCACCTCGTGCCGACCCGGGCGCTCCACGTCCAGATCCTCCCCGCGGTGGTTCGTCGCGCTGATCAGGCGGCCCCGGTCGTCGTCCACCTGGACGAAGTAGAAGGCGCCGGGGATCGCCGCTCGGTTCTCCCACACCATGCGGACCGCGAACGGCTCGCCGAAGCGGACCGAGCCGCCGGGCTCCCCCGCGGAATCGAGGAGCTCGGCCCGCACCAGGACCGAGCGGTCGGAGGAGGCGTCGTCCGTCATCCGGTAGACGGACCCCGCGGGCTCCGTCGAGCTCTCGAGGTACGAGGAGATCACGCGGTCCGTCGGCCCGTCCTCCACGAGCTCGCCGCCGTCGATCCACACGGTCCGCGGGCAGAGTCTCTGGACCGCTTCCATGTTGTGGCTCACGAAGAGGACCGTCCGCCCGGAGTGGGCCACGTCGCTCATCTTGCCCAGGCATTTGCGCTGGAAGGAGGCGTCGCCCACGGCCAGGACTTCGTCCACCAGCAGGATCTCGGGCTCGAGGTGCGCGGCCACGGCGAACGCGAGGCGCAGGTGCATGCCGGAGGAGTAGTGCTTCACCTGGGTGTCCAGGAACCGCTCGACCTCGGCGAAGGCGACGATCTCGCCGAACTTGCGGTCGATCTCGGCCCGGCCCATGCCGAGGATCGCGCCGTTGAGATAGATGTTCTCCCGGCCCGTGAGCTCCGGGTGGAAGCCGGTCCCCACCTCGAGCAGAGACGCGACCCGGCCGTGGATCTCGGCGCGGCCCTCGGTGGGCTCGGTGATCCGCGAGAGGATCTTGAGCAGGGTGCTCTTGCCCGCCCCGTTGCGGCCGATGACCCCCACCACCTCGCCCACCCCGACGTCGAAGGTCACACCGCGCAGGGCCCAGATCGACTCCTTGGACAGGATGGTGGAGTGGCCCCGGAGGGCCGAACGGAGGCGGTGCCACGGCCGCGTGACGGCGCGGGTGAGGTGCTCTCGCAGGCTACCGTACCGTTCCGGACGAGCGCCGAGCCGGTACCGCTTGCCCAGGCCGTCGACGTGGAGGGCGCGCCCGCTCATGTCAGACGATGTCCGCGAAGGTCTTCTCGACCCGGCGGAAGTAGTAGGCCCCTCCGGCCAGCAGGGCCAGCGCGACGAGGCTCGAGACCAGGACCAGGGGGCCGGGGGCGGTCTCGGCGCCGAGCAGAGCCCACCGGAAGCCTTCCACCACGCCCACCATCGGGTTGAGGGCGTAGACGATCTGCCACCTCTCCTGGAGCAGGCTGCTGGGGTAGGCGATCGGCGTGGCGAAGAGCCAGATCTGCACCAGGAACGGGACCGCGTAGCGGACGTCCCGGAACTGGACGTTCATGGCCGACAGCCAGAAACCGACTCCGAGGCCGGTGATCACGGCGAGGAGCACCAGGAGCGGCAGCCAGAGGAGGTGGAGGCTCCAGGTGAACGACCACGCCGGGTCGACGAAGTGGAAGTAGGGCATCATCACCAGGACCAGCACGGCGAAGGCGATGACGAAGTCCACCAGCCCCGCGAGGATGCTCGAGATCGGCAGGACCAGGCGCGGGAAGTAGATCTTGCGGATCAGGTTTGCGCTGCCCACCAGCCGGTTCGACGACTGGGTGAGCCCCGTGGCGAAGAAGGTCCAGGGGACCAGGGCCGCGTAGCTGAACAGCGGGTAGGGCAGGTCGTCCGAGGGCACCTTGGCCAGCCTGCCGAAGAACAGGCTGAACACGACCATGGTGAGGAAGGGCTGGAGCACGGCCCAGGCGGCGCCCAGCACGGTCTGCTTGTAGCGGACCTTGACGTCGCGCCAGGTGAAGAAGTAGAGCAGCTCGCGGTACTCCCAGAGCTCCCGCAGCCCGAGCGACGTCCACCCGCGCCGGGGCTCGATGACCGTCACGGGGACGGACGCGGGTCCAGCCTGGGCGCCGTCCGTGGTCATTCGCTTCTCAGCTCGCCGCGAGCCCGGGAGCCGAACGGGTAGACGCCGAGGACCCGCGAATCGTCCCTCACGGTCTCCGCGACGGCCTCGCGGATCTCGTCCGGCGTCGGCGCCGGTGTGGGGGCCGAGGTTGCCATGACGGGGGCATTTTACAGGGTGCGCAGGGTGGAGCTCCCCTCACCCCGGCCCTCTCCCCGGGCGGGGAGAGGGCCGGGGTGGATCGCAAGTGCGATCAGAGATTCGCCCCGATGTACCCCTCCTTCTCCAGGTACAGGATGATCTTCTGCACCGCTTCCTCCGGGCTCATGTCGCTCGTGTCCAGCATGAGCTCCGGGTGCTCCGGCTCCTCGTAGGGGTCCGAGATGCCGGTGAACTCCTTGATGATCCCCTCGCGCGCCTTGGCGTAGAGGCCCTTGCGGTCGCGATCCTCGCACACCTCCAGGGGCGTCGCCACGTGGACCAGGACGAAGCCGCCGCCGGCGGAGACCGTCTCGCGCACCTCGCGCCGGACCCGCTCGTAGGGGGCGATCGGGGCGCACAGGGCGATGCCGCCGTTCTTGGTGATCTCGGAGGCCACGAAGCCGATCCGGCGAATGTTGATGTCCCGGTGCTCCTTGGAGAAGCCGAGCTCGGACGACAGGTTCTTGCGCACGATGTCGCCGTCGAGCAGGGTCACCGGCCGGCCGCCCATCTCGAGCAGCTTGACCAGCAGCACGTTCGCCAGGGTCGACTTGCCCGCCCCCGAGAGGCCGGTGAAGAAGACCGTGAAGCCCTGCTTCGCGCGCGGCGGGTGGGTGCGGCGCAGCTCCTCGGCGACCTCGGGGAAGGTGAACCACTCGGGGAGCTCCCGGCCGTCGGCCAGACGCTCGCGCAGCTCGGTGCCGGAGATCGACAGCGTCCGCGCGCCCTCGGGGACCTCGTCGATCGGCGTGTAGGTGTCCTGGTCCTCCAGGTAGACCATCAACTTGAACGGCACCATCCGGACCCCGAGCTCCTCCTCGTGCTGTTTGAACAGCTCCTGGGCCTCGTAGGGGCCGTAGAACGGCTCGCCCTTGGCGTTGTTGCCCGGGCCGGCGTGGTCGCGGCCGACGATGAAGTGGGTGCAGCCGTAGTTCTTGCGGATGATGGCGTGCCACAGGGCCTCGCGCGGCCCGCCCATGCGCATGGCGAGGGGCAGGAGCGAGAGGTCCACGGTGTGCTGCGGATAGTGCTCCAGGAGCGCCTGGTAGCAGCGCACGCGGGTGTAGTGGTCCACGTCGCCCGGCTTGGTCATGCCGACCACGGGGTGGATCAGCAGGTTCGCCTCCAGCTCGCGGGCGGCCCGCAGGGTGAGCTCGAAGTGGGCGCGGTGCATGGGGTTGCGGGTCTGGAAGGCGACCACTTTCTGCCACCCGCGCTTGGCGAACCGCTCGCGGGTCTCCCGCGGGGTGAGCCGGAGGGTCCGGAAGTCGTAGTGGGCCGGGAGCTGGACGCCTTCCAGCCTGCCGCCCACGCCCATGTTGTTGGTGCGCTGGAACAGGTGCGCCACGCCGGGGTGGGTCTGGTCCAGCGTGCCGTAGACCGCCTCGGCCTTGGCCTCCCGGTCGATCTCCCAGACGTCCTCCACGTGGAGGACGGCGAGCATCACGCCCTCCTCGTCCCGGAGGGCCAGCCTGCTCCCCTCCGAGAGCTTCTCGGCCACCTCTTCGGTGACGTCGAGGGTGATCGGGATCGGCCAGAGGGTCCCGTCGGCCAGCCGCATGGACTTCGCGACGGACTCGAACTCGTCGCGGCTCATGAAGCCGCGGAGCGGCGAGAAGCCGCCGTTGAGGATCAGCTCCAGGTCGCAGATCTGGCGCGGGGTCAGGTCCCAGGAGGGCCAGTCGCGGGAGGCCTCCCGGAGCTCGGCGGCGCGGTCGGCGTCCACCATCAGATCGACCAGCTCGCCGCCGTGGGGCTGGATCAGGTGGTGCTCGGTGGATTGTTGGCCCGTGGTCGAAGGGTTGCGGAACGGCAAGGTGTCGGACGGAGATGCAGTCATGGGTCGACAGCTCCCAGGTGGTTTCATCGAAAACGGTTGTAGGAGGTGCGAAGACGCGAGGGGGGGCCTGCTCGGGCCCTGCTCGGAGGGGGGAGTATCGCAGCTTCGCGAGGGATTTGCAACGCGACCGACGGCGGGCCGCCGGACGGGGCCTCCTCAGCCGGCGGCGGTGCGTTCGAGGCCCTCGCCGAGCGATACTTCGGGCACGTAGCCGAGGGCCTCGCGGGCGGCGGTGAGGTCGGCGGCGGAGTGGCGGACGTCGCCCGGTCTCGGGGGGCCGTGGACCGGCTCGGGGCAGTCGCCGACGAGGGCGCGGACGGTGGCGGCGATCCGGTTGATGGTGGCGCGCCGGCCGCCGGCGACGTTGTAGGCGCGGCCGCAGGCGGTCGCCGGAGCAGCGGCGGCGAACAGGTTGGCCCGGACGGCGTCGTCGACGTAGGTGAAATCGCGGCTCTGCTCGCCGTCGCCGTGGATCGCCGGAGCCTCGCCGGCGCGGCAGGCGGCGAAGAACCGGGGAATGACGGCGGCATACGGTCCGGCCGGGTTCTGCCGGGGGCCGAAGACGTTGAAGTAGCGCAGGCCGACGAGCTCCATCCGGAAGCAGTCGGCGAAGACCGCGGCCAGCTCTTCGTTCATGGCTTTCGACAGGGCGTAGGGGGAGAGCGGGCGGCCCTCCTCACCCTCCCGCTTGGGCAGTGCCGTGCTGTCCCCGTAGACCGAGGAGGACGAGGCGTAGACGATCCGGCGGACCGCGGCGTCCCGAGCGGCGGCGAACAGGTTGGCGGTGCCGGCGACGTTGACCGCGACGGTGGTCGCCGGATCCTTCATCGAGCGGGGGACGGAGCCGAGGGCGGCCTGGTGGAAGACGGTGTCGACGCCCTCGGCGGCCCGCCGGCAGACCTCCGGATCGCGGAGATCCCCCTCGATCAGCTCGATCCGTTCGAGGACCCCGGCCAGGTTTTTCCGCCTGCCGGTGGAGAAGTCGTCCAGCACCCGCACGCGCGCTCCGCGCTCCAGGAGCGCGTCCACCAGGTGCGAGCCGATGAACCCCGCCCCCCCCGTCACCAGCGCCGGAGAGTCCTCCGTCATCGAGTCCCGGTTTCGCATTTCCAATTCCCGATCCCCGATCCACCCTACGCCTTCACCACCTTGGGGTCCGCACGCCGGTACACGCCCCGGGTGTCCACGATCAACGGAGCGTGCTCGAGCACCAGGTCGTAGTCCACGTCGTCGTGGTCGGTGACCAGCACGACAGCGTCGCTCCGCGCCAGGATCCCGGCGGTGAGGTCGACCGATTCGAGCCGCGGCAGATCCGGCCAGGTGCGCATGGCCGGAGCGCGCGGGATGTGGGGATCGTGGTAGGAGACCTCGGCGCCCAGCCCCAGGAGACGATCGAGGACCTCGAACGCCGGGCTCTCCCTGGGATCGTCGACGTTCTTCTTGTAGGCCAGGCCGAGCACCAGGATCCGGCTGTCGCGCACGGGCCGCTTGCGGTCGTTCAGGGCCCGGGTCAGCCGTTCCAGCACGTACTCGGGCATCCGCACGTTGACCTCTCCGGCGAGCTCGATGAACCGGGTGGTGAGCCCGTGCTCCCGGGCCTTCCAGGACAGGTAGAAGGGGTCGACCGGGATGCAGTGTCCCCCCCAGCCGGGGCCGGGGTCGAAGCGCATGAAGCCGAACGGCTTGGTGGCGGCGGCGTCGAGCACCTCCCACACGTCGATCCCCATCCGCTCGTAGATCATCTTGAGCTCGTTCACCAGGGCGATGTTCACCGTGCGGAAGACGTTCTCGGTGAGCTTCGTGGCCTCGGCCGCCCGCGGCGAGGACATCGGCACCACCCGCGGTACCACCCGGTCGTAGAGCCGGACGGCCAGGTCCAGCGAGAGGGGGTCCGTCCCGCCCACCACCTTCGGGATCGAGGTGGTTCGGAAGACCGGGTTGCCCGGGTCCTCGCGCTCCGGGGAGTAGGCCAGGAAGAAGTCGACGCCGCAGACGAGGCCGGTCTCCCCTTCCAGGATCGGACGGACCAGCTCCTCGGTGGTTCCCGGATAGGTGGTCGACTCGAGCACGACGAGCTGACCGGGTCGCAGGGCGGCCGCGATCTGCCGGGTGGTGGACTCCACCGCGGTGAGGTCCGGCTCGCGGCGCGTCGACAGCGGCGTGGGGACGCAGATCAGGAGCGCATCCGGCTCACCGAGGCGCTCGGCGTCGG
>JASFUJ010000085.1:0-8655 GCA_050050355.1 Acidobacteriota bacterium | reverse complement strand
AGCAGCAGCGCCGCGCCCCCCTCGCCCCGCACGTAGCCGTCGGCGCGCTCGTCGAACGCCCGGCACCGGCCGGTGGGCGAGAGCATGCCGGCGTCGTGGTAGGTGAGGCTGTTGGTGGGGCTGCACAGCAGGTTGGCGGCCCCCACCAGCGCCTGCTCGCAGTCCCCGCGCCGGATCGCGCTCACCGCCTCGTGAAGGGCGACCAGCGAGCTGGAGCAGGCGGTGTCCACCGCCAGGCTCGGCCCCTTGAAGTCGTAGAAGTAGGACAGGCGGTTGGCCAGGATCGAGTAGGCGCTGCCCGACCCCACGTAGGCGTCCGCCGTCTCCGAGGCCGCCCGCAGCACGTCCCGGTAGTCGCCGTGGCACACGCCCACGAACACCCCCACCGGCCCGCCGGCGAGCTCGGAGGGCCGGTGGCCGGCGTCCTCCAGGGCCTCCCAGGAGAGCTCGAGCAGCATGCGCTGCTGGGGGTCCATGAGCTCCGCCTCCTTCGGCGCAACGCGGAAGAAGCGGGCGTCGAGCTCGTCGATCCGCTCCAGGAAGCCGCCCCGGTCGATGCCCCGGTGGGTCCCGGCCACGTCGACGGCGGCGGGCCAGCGCCAGCGGTCCGCCGGCAGCGGCCGGATGCCGTCCTCGCCCCGCTCCAGCAGCCGCCAGAAGCCCTCCGGCGTGGTCACCCCGCCCGGGAAGCGGCAGGCGACGCCGACCACGGCGACCGCCCCGGCGTCGGCCTCCGGGGCGCCGGAGATCCGCGGGTCGATCCCCCCCGCCGGGTCGGCCCCCCCCGCCGGCTCCAGCTCCCGCAGCCGCTCCTCCGGGACCATCGACTCCAGGGCGGCGGCGATCTTGGCCGGCGTCTCGTGCTCGAACAGGAAGGTGGAGGACAGCTCCAGCTCGAAGCGGCGCCCCAGGTGGTACTTGAGCTCCACCAGCTCGATCGAGTCGAGGCCCATCTCCATCAGGGGGCGGTCCGGGTCGTAGGCCGCCTCCCGGTCGTCGCCGAGGATCGTCCGCAGGTCCTCCCGGACCGCGCGCCCGATCCGGTCGGCCGGCTCGCCGGCCCCTGCCTCGGCGAGGACTCCGCCAAGGGCGCCGGGAGCGGGCCTCGCGGCGGGCTCCACCCTCCCGGCGGGCGCCGCCACCGCCGGAGCCTCCGCCCGGTCCCGGACGGGGCAGAGCATCACGCTCTGGCTGCAGTCCGGGGCGGACGGGCTCTGGGTCGGCAGGGTGAACGCGCCGGCCAGCCCGAAGCCGGTCCGCTCGAGCGCCCGCTGCCAGAGCGGCACGCTCAGCAGGCAACTGTCCGGCAGCCGGCGCTCCGGGTCCTCGAACAGCCACCAGCCGTGGAGCAGGGCGCCGCTGAAGGAGAGGCAGTCCTTCACGGACGTGTACTCGTTCAGCACCAGCAGCCCGTCCGGGACCAGCAGGCCGCCGGTGCGGGCCAGGGTGCGCTCGACGTCCCGGGTGTCGTGGAGCACGTTGGCGGCCACGACGACGTCGAACCGGCGCCCGGCGAGCCCCTGGGCCGCCGGATCGGCGTCGATGTCCAGGGTGCGGAGCTCCAGCCGGGGCCGGCTGCCGGCGAAGCGCCGCTCCGCGTGGCGCAGGAACGCCTGGGAGACGTCGGTGAAGCAGACCTCGACCCGGTCCGCCACCGGCCGGAGCGCCTCGAGCACCGCGGCGGTGGTGCCGCCGGTGCCGGCGCCGATCTCCAGGATGCGCACCGGCTCCCCCGCCGGCGCCCGGTCGACCACCTCCCGCACCGTCTCGGCGACGATCCGGTTGAAGTGGTCGGAGACGGCGTCGCCGTGGAAGACGTCCGCGAACACGTCCAGGTCGCCGTCCCGGAACAGGACGTCCGCCACGTCCACCCGGCCGGTGAGGACCTCCTCGTAGCGGCTCAGGCAGCGCAGGGTGAACTGCATGAGCCCGGCGCAGGCCGGGTGGCGCTTGGGGAAGTCGCGCTCGAAGGCGGCCACCTCCTCGTCCACCGCCGCCGGCGCGTACTCGCGGATCGACTCCCCGGCGGTGATCCGGTCCCCCTCCCGGAGCAGCACCCCCTCGGCGGCCAGCCGCCGGGTGAGGGCGTCGAAGTACCGGCGGTACTTCGGGGCGACCCCGAGCCGCCGCTCCAGCGCGCCGAGCTCGTGGGTCTCGCCGGGCTCGCGCAGCACGCCCATGCCCTGGAAGATCGCCACCAGCCAGCGGAACGAGAACCGGCCCAGCTCCCGCTCCCCGGCCCGGGGGTCGTCCTCCGGGGAGAACGGGAGCTCCCGGGTCGTCTCGCCGACCGCCCGGGCGACGGCGACCGCGGAGCGCGGGGTCTCCGGGAGCGCGTCCCCGGCCGGGTCGGGCCCGAGGGCGGCCCGGGCGTCCCGGAGCCCGAGCACCCGGCCGTCCGGCTCGGCGAGGCTCCAGTAGGTGGCGACGAAGTCCAGCAGGTCTCGCGCACGCGCGCGCGCGTGTGCGGGTTCCTCCAGAAGAGCGCCCGGAAGAGCGCGCACCGCGGTCACCTGGACCGGTCCGCCGGCGCCCCGGTCCGGGGTGGGCCGCGAGCCGGACCGCTCCGTGGCCACGGCCGCCACCAGCGCGCCGTCGTCGTCCCGCAGCAGGAGCTGCCCCTCCGGGAAGTCCCGCAGGCCCCGCCCGATCTCCTCCGCCACCGCGGCCGGGTCCCGGCGCGCCCCCGGCTGGGGCCACGCCTCCTCCAGCCCGGCCAGCTCCGGCAGGTCGTCCTCCCGGACGTGCCGGACCGTGTAGGGCCGCCGCTCGAAGTGGCTCAGGGTGATGCGGGTGAACGGCAGGTGCTCCGGGAACCTCCTGCCGTGCCCCTCCCGGTGGAACAGGCCGGCCTCGGCGGCGCAGGTCAGGAAGACCTCCGGCTCCAGCGGGTACTGGTGGGAGAGCGCCTGGTAGAGGTCGAAGTGGAAGCTCTCGGACTCGTCCAGGAACCGGGCCGTCGCCGCCGGGGGCAGGCAGTGGACCTCCAGCAGGATCAGGCCGTGGTCGTTGACCGCCTCCGCCCAGCGCCGGAGGTGCTCGACGGTGCTCTGGACCATGTCCCGCGGCGGGATCGGCCGGCCGTCGGCGTCGATGTAGACGCCGCTCGGGCGGCGCCCCGGCTCCCGGTAGGGCCTGCGCGCCGCCTCGTCCCGGTCCTCGGGCTCCCGGTAGGGGCGGTCGTGGTCCAGGAACGAGCGGACGTGGAGCACCCGGTCCGGGTCCTCGACCCCCCGGGCCGCCAGCTCGCGGAGGATCCCCGCCGGGTCGCCGACGTCCCCCTTCAGGGCGATGTGGTCGATCCCGTCGAGGGTGCGCGCGGCCACCTCGAGGGCCCGCTCGTTGTAGTCGACGGCGATCGCCGTCAGCGGATGCCGGTCGAGCACCCGGCCCCGCCGGGTCCGGTCCCGCACCGTCTCCACCAGGCGCCGGAGCAGCGAGCCGTCGCCGCAGCCGGTGTCCGCGATGTAGCGGGGCTGGGCGTCGTGGTCGTCGTGGTCGAACAGGCGGATCACCAGCTCGCTCAGGGCGGCGAAGTAGCGCTCGTGCTGGAAGCCGCTGCCGAGCACGTTGAGCGCCCGGTCCAGGTGGGTCTCGGCGCCGTCCGCCTCGGGGGCGAAGACCCGGGCCGGGTCCCCGAACAGGAGCTCGTCGGCCCGCAGCAGCATGGGCCGATAGGAGGCCAGCGCCGCGGTGATCGGGATCCGCTCGACCACGAACCGGCCGGTCCGGGTCAGGGCCAGGGGTCGGTTCGAGGGCTCCGGGTCCGAGGAATCCGGACCCGGACGGACGGCCCAGCCTTTGTCCAGGAACAGCCCCTCCACCTCGTCCCGGACCGTCCGGTCCGGCAGGTCCAGCTCCAGTCGCGCGCCCTCGCCGTCCGCCCGCTCCGCGGGGACGGCCCACCGCCCCTGCCGGCTCAGTGCCAGCAGCAGGGGGACGACCAGGAGGCCGTCCAGGAAGTCGGGTAGAAAGGGATGGGAGCTTCCCCACCTCTCCGCCGACCGGCGCATCCAGGGCTCGAGGGAGAGCCCGGGGCCGGCCTCCCCGGCGACCCCCTCCAGGTAGCGGTCGAAGGGAAAGCCGAAGAGCTCCATGATCCCGTCCGGGATGCACTCGACCCCGCCCTCCCGGCCCTCCCGCGCGAGCTCCGGGGTGGCCTCGAACCGGGCGTCGCGCTCGGCGGCTCCGGCGGAGCCGTCGGCCGGCCCGCCATCCGGCAGGCGCCGGATCCAGCCCAGCGACTCCAGCATCCGCAGGGAGGCGTCCAGGTAGCCGCGATTGGCCGACAGCGTGCGGGTCAGCTCCCCGGCGGAGAACGGCTCCCCGGTCGCGATCAGGTCGAGGGCGCCGGCCTGTCTCAGCGCCGCGAGGAGGGGGATCGAAGCGAATCCGTGAGAATATCTATTTAATAATTCCAGCATGATCCAACATGCATTAGTTATCGAATACTCGCCCGGGTGGAGAGCAGAACGGCGCCGCGCCGGGAAGGACGGGAATCCGACGGTCCGTCAACGCTCCGGCCATCGCCTACGCGTCCAGAGCCCTGGAGTGGACCGCCGCGACCACGGGGTGGGACGGAGGGCAGTCCCCGAGGATCACGCCCCGCCGGGACAGGTACCGGTGAACGGCTGCGGGGGAGAGCTCGCGTCCCCGGCCGTGGATGGCGTCGAGGCCGTCGACCACGTCCACCACCGCAGCCAGGAGCTCTTCGAAGACCTGCCGATGACCGAAGGTGAGGTTGACGTCGTCGAAGCAGTTGAACAGCACGCCGTGCGCGACCGCCCGGCGATAGAAGCACCGGGCCAGGTCGTCGTCCTCGAACAGGATCTGGGCGTTGGCCCCGGAGACCAGGCAGCGTGCCGCCACGCCGCGCCGCCGAAACGCGGCGTTCAGCTCCGCCGCGAAGCGACGGTACAGTCCGAAGAGCTCGCCGTAGTCGGATCCCCCCAGGATCTCCATCGTCCGCAGCGCCGCCGCCAGCCCGACGTTCTCGGTCTCGTAGGTCCCCGAGATGTGCGTCTCCCGCTCCGCCTCCATCACCTCCCGCCGGCCGCCGACCGCGGCGAGGACGTACCCGTTGGCGATCGCCTTGCCGAACGTGGTCAGGTCCGGGCGCACCCCGACCGACCCCTGGTACCCCGCACTGCCGAACCGGAAGCCGCTCTTCACCTCATCGAACAGGAGCAACACCCCGTGCTCCCGCACGACTTCGGCCAACCGCCGGTGGTGGTCGTCCCCCAGCAGCGCAGGCTCCGGGCTCACCACGACCGCCGCCGTCTCCTTGGCGTAGCGCGACAGCAGGGCTTCGAGGGCGTCCACGTCGTAGTGGAAGTCCACCACCGGCGCGCCGGAGTCGTTCACGGACCGCCGCTGCTCCACGTACCAGCCGTGCCAGCCGTGGTATCCGCAGGTCAGGATCTTCCGCTCCCCCGACCACACGCGCGCCAGGCGGACCGCCGCCGACACGGCCTCGGAGCCGGTGCGGAGAAACTTGACCCGCTCGACCGACGGCACCGCCCTGCACAGCCGTTCCGCGGCGAGCGGATGGAGAGGACCGGTCAGCGGGAGCATGCTCCCGGCGCCGATGGCCATCCGCACCGCGGAGTCCACCTCGGGGGAGGCGTATCCCAGCAGGACCGTCCCCTTGCCGGCGATCAGGTCGATGTAGCGATGGCCGTCGACGTCCCACGCGTGCGGCCCGGAGGCGCGTTCGAAGAACAGTGGGTAGTGGGCCGGATCGTCGAGGCGGTTGGCCCGCTTGACGCCGTCGACCACGTACCGAGAGGCGCGCTCCAGCTTCGCCAGCGACTCGGCGTAGCGGAGCCGCCCCGTCGGGTGGGATTCCGAGAGTGGCTCCGGGAGGGATTCGGCCGTCGGGCTCATCGAGTGACCTCGTGCTCTATCGAGCGCCGCCGTCGGGCACTCGGAGTCCGTGAAAGCGGCTGGTGCTCCAGCCTGGTGACTGACTCTGATTCCGTTTGAGCATCATAAGCCATGAGCATACCATGCCTCGTCGCAATGTAGGGTTATGTCGCGCGCCGACCTGGGACGACGACCCGAGGGAACCGATATCTCGCACTTTCTACGTTTATAAACATTTATTTCCCGGGCTCCGGAGCGGCATCCGGTCCGTCCGACCCCCCTCGCCAGCCGCCGTCAGGATCCGTCCGGAGCGCTCCGTCGAGCATCTATCCCATTGATCGAAAACCACTTGGGAGAGATCGGGGCGGTGGCTGATACTGTTCGCGGCACCTGAAGTGGCACCGAACTTCCGAGATCGTCTAAGATAGCGGGCCAAACTGGAGGAGCCGAATGATGGAACGATTGGCGGTGGCGGGCGGAGAGCCGGTGTGGACGGGCGGTTGGCCGGCCTGGCCCCGGGCGGATCAGCGGACCGAGGAGCTCGTCAAGGAAGCCCTCCACTCCAACCGGTGGGCGATCAGCGGGGTCCACGCGGGCGTCGCGCCGTTCGAGCGCCGGTTCGCCGACGCGTACGCCCGGTATCACGACGTCCCCTATTGCGTTCCCACGTCCAGCGGATCGGCCTCGCTGTCGATCGCGCTCGAAGCGCTCGGGGTCGCCCGCGGGGACGAGGTGCTGGTGCCGGGGGTGACCTGGGTCGCCTGCGCGTCGTCGGTGGCCGCCCTCGGCGCGGTGCCGATCCTGGTGGACGTCGATCCCTCGGACCTGTGCATGTCGGTCGACGCCGCCCGCGCCGCGATGACCCCGCGCACGAGGGCGATCATGCTGGTCCACCTGTTCTGCGCCTGCTGCGACCTGGACGCCTTCCTGCGGCTCTCCGCCGAGACCGGGGTGCCGCTGCTCGAGGACTGCGCCCAGGCCCACGGGGCCTCGTGGAACGGGCGCAAGGTGGGCACCCACGGGGCCGTCGGGACGTTCAGCATGCAGCACTCGAAGGTGCTCACGGCCGGCGAAGGCGGCGCGGTGATCACCAGCGACCCGGAGCTCTACGACCTGTTGCAGCAGCTCCGGGCCGACGGCCGCCGGTACGTCGAGGGAGCGCCGAAGCCCGGGCTCATGGAGCTGGAGGAGGTCGGGGGCATCCAGGGGCGCAACCGCTGCCTGTCGGAGATCCAGGCGGCGATCCTCCTCGATCGCCTGAACCACCTGGACGCCGAGAACCGCCTGCGGGAGCGCAACGGGGAGCGGCTCGGCGAGCGCCTCGAGGCCGCCGGCCTGGCGACGCTGCTCGCCCGCCGGCCCCAGGTCGACGCCCGCACCTTCTACCACTTCTGCTGCCGCCTCCACCGGGACGCCTTCTCCGGCCACGGCGCCGACGCGGTGTCGCGGGCCCTGACCGCGGAGCTGGGACTCCTGGTCGAGCCGATCGACGACCCGCTCAACCGCAACGTCCTCTACAACCCGCTGCGCTCGCCGCGGACCGGGGACGACCCGGCGTGGCGCCGCCGTCTCGACCCCGCCCGGTTCGCCCTGCCCGCGGCCGAGGCGGCGCGCGCGGAGTGCATCACCCTCCCCCACTGCGTGCTGCTCGGAGACGAGTCGACGGTCGAGACGATCGTCGCCGCGTTCGAGAAGGTCGCCCGCGGGTCCGGCGACCTGGAAGAGCCGGCGCCGGCGGTGGCCGGGGAGGCGTGAGGATGGCCCCGGAAACCCTCGGGACGACCGCCGAAGCCGTCACGGAGCGCTCCGAGACCGGCCTCTTCACCATGGTCGAGGTGGAGATCAACTCCCGCTGCAACAAGCGCTGCGTCTACTGCCCGGTCTCGATCGATCCGCCCAACGCCCAGCCGCGGCTGATGGACCCGGCCCTGTACGAGCGCCTGCTCGACGAGCTCGCCCGCCTGGAGTTCGCCGGCCGGCTGTCCTACCACTTCTACAACGAGCCCCTCCTCCACCCGCGCATCGTGGACGTGGTGCGCCGGACCGGCGAGCGCCTGCCGGCGGTCCGCCAGGTGCTCTACTCGAACGGCGACCTGCTCACCGACGAGCTCCACGAACGGCTGAGCGACGCGGGCATCGCCCGCTTCATCATCACGTCCCACGACCGCAAGCCGGTGCCGGTGCGGCCGAAGCAGGTGATCCTGATGCCGGAGGATCTCACCATCAGCAACCGGGGCGGCGCCATGGAGTCCGGGGCTAAGACCCTGGGGCTCCCCTGCTTCGCGCCCAGCACCATGGTGATCGTGACCGTGACCGGGGACGTCCTGCTCTGCTACGAGGACTACTACCGGACCCAGAGCTTCGGCAACCTCCACGACAGGCCGCTCGACGAGATCTGGTTCTCGGCGCGCTTCGAGGAGGTCCGCCGGCGCCTGGTCCGCGGGGACCGGACGGTGACGCCGGTGTGCAGGAGCTGCAACAACCGCTCCCATCAACGCCCGGAGCCGTTCGACTATGTGCCCTGAGCGCCTTCGCGGCGCCCGGCGCCCACGCGGTCCTTCTGGTAGCCTCACGTTCGAGCGCTCCCGAGCTCCGTGTCATGGACCCCGCGGTCGACAAAGTCCTCGCCTCCCTCCACAAGTCCCGGCGGTACGGCAGCCTGTACGAGCCCCTGCTGCGCCGCATCGCGGTCGAGTCCCTGGAGATCGAGAACGGCAAGATCCGCCCGGCGGCGAAGCGGGCCAAGCGGCGCCTGCACCAGGTCTTCGGTGCGTACCTGCCCCAGCGGCC
>JASFUJ010000084.1:0-8703 GCA_050050355.1 Acidobacteriota bacterium | reverse complement strand
GGGCGCCGAGGTGACGGTGGCCGGCCCCCGGACGCTGATGCCGGTGGAGCTGGAGCCCATGGGCGTGCGGGTGGTCCATTCGATCGACGAGGCGATCGAGGGGGCGGACGTGATCATGATGCTCCGGATCCAGCTCGAGCGCCAGGGCCGGATGCTCTTCCCCTCGACCCGCGAGTACTTCAACCTCTTCGGCCTCACCGCCGAGCGCATGGCGCGGGCGAAGGAGGGGGCCATCGTCATGCACCCGGGACCGATGAACCGGGGGGTCGAGATCGCCAGCGACGTGGCCGACGGCCCCGTGTCGGTGATCCTCGAGCAGGTGGCCAACGGCGTCGCGGTGCGGATGGGGGTGCTCTACCTGCTCTCCGGGGTCCGCTCGGAGGAGGGGAGTGAAGGATGAATGGAGACCGCAAGCCCGCCGAGTTTCCCTCCGGCGACCGTCCGCTCGTGATCCGGGGCGGCCGGCTGATCGACCCGAGCCAGGACCTGGACGCCTTCGTCGACCTGCTGCTCGAGGACGGCGTGGTGGCCCGCGTCGGCGAGGGAATCGACGCTCCGGACGGCGCCGAGGAGGTGGACGCCTCCGGCCTGGTGGTCACCCCCGGCCTGATCGACGTCCACGTCCACCTGCGCGAGCCGGGCCAGGAGCACAAGGAGACGGTGCGTACCGGCACCCTGGCCGCGGCCGCCGGGGGGTTCACGGCCGTGGCCTGCATGGCCAACACCGACCCGGTCAACGACGACGCCGCGGTGACCGAGCTGATCCTGTCCCAGGCCCGGCGGGCCGGCTTCGCCCGGGTCCATCCCGTGGGCACGGTGAGCAAGGGCATGGCCGGCGACGAGCTGGCGGAGATGGGCGAGCTGGCCGCCGCCGGGGCCGTCGCCTTTTCGGACGACGGGGTCGTGGTGGCCCACCCGGAGCTCATGCGGCGGGCGCTCCTCTACAGCCAGCACTTCGACATGCCGGTGCTGCAGCACGCCGAGGACCTGCGCCTGACCGGCTCCGGCGTGATGCACGAGGGGGAGTGGTCGACGCGCCTGGGCCTCGACGGGATCCCGCGCGCCGCGGAGGACGTGATCGTGGCCCGGGACCTGATCCTGCTGGAGGACACCGGCGGGCGGTACCACGTGCAGCACCTCTCGACCGCCCGGCAGGTGGAGATGATCGCCGCGGCCAGGGAGAAAGGCCTCGGGGTCACCTGCGAGGCCACGCCCCATCACCTGTTCCTGACCGACCGGGCGGTGGCGGACTCCGGCTTTTCCACCGACTTCAAGATGAAGCCGCCGCTCCGCGCCGAGTCGGATCGCGAGGCCCTCCTCGCCGGGCTCGTGGACGGCACCATCGACTGCATCGCCAGCGACCACGCGCCCCACCACCCGGACGAGAAGGACGTGGAGTTCTCGGTCGCCCCCTACGGCATCCTGGGGCTCGAGACCACGGTGCCGCTCTGCCTGGACCGGCTGGTGCACGGCGGGGTGCTGCCGCTGCCTCGGGTGATCGAGCTCCTGACCACCGCGCCGGCGCGGGTGCTGGGCATCCCCGGCGGCAGCCTTGCAGAGGGTGGTCCGGCGGACGTGACCCTGCTCGATCCGGAGGCCGAGATCACCATCGACCGCTCGGCGCTCCGGAGCAAGTCCCGCAACACGCCGTTCCACGGCTGGACGCTCAAGGGCCGGGCCGTGGGGACGATCGTGGCGGGTCGCAGGATCGAGCTCCCGCCGCCGCGCAGGCCGTGAGGAGGTCGCTTGGTCGGCCCGGTCCGTCCGGTCAGTCCGGTCCGTCCGGTCAGGGCACC
This sequence comes from Acidobacteriota bacterium, assembly GCA_050050355.1. Classification (GTDB taxonomy): domain Bacteria; phylum Acidobacteriota; class Thermoanaerobaculia; order Multivoradales; family DATKCC01; genus JASFUJ01. The sequence continues at coordinate 6,907 of JASFUJ010000084.1, read as the reverse complement.
CCCGCCCGCGCCGCCCGCCGGTCCCGCGCCGTCGCGCTCCTGGGTGGGTCGTTCCTCGTGCTGGGCCTGGCGGTCGGCCTCGCCGGGTGCGCCGGCCCGGAGCCCGCCCGCAACCTGGTCCTGATCTCCCTCGACACGGTACGCCGGGACCACGTCTCGGCCTACGGCTACGAGCGCGAGACGACGCCGGCGATCGACGCCCTGGCGGCCCGGGGGGCGGTGTTCGAGACCGCCGTCTCCCAGCAGACCAACACCAACCCGTCCCACGGGTCGATGCTCACCGGCCTCTACCCGCACCAGCACGGCAGCCTGTTCAACCGCTTCCCGGTGGCCGAGGAGCAGGTGACCCTGGCCGAGCTCCTGCGGGACGCCGGCTTCCGGACGGGCGGATTCGTCAGCGGCCTGCCTCTCAAGCGCCCCCTCACCGGCCTGGAGCAGGGCTTCGAGCGGTTCGACGACCGCTTCGAGGAGCAGCGGCGCGACGGCCGGGAGACGGTCGGCCGGGCGCTCGAGTGGCTGGAGACGGTCGAGCCGGGCGAGCGCTTCTTCCTGTTCCTCCATCTCTACGACGCCCACGGCCCCTACGAGCTCCCCGAGGGGATCGGGCACCGGTTCCGGTCGGAGGACCGGGGCCCGCGGCTCCCCAGGGTGCCGCCCTATCAGCGGCTGGAGCGCCCCGGCGGCGGGCGGATCGTCCACCTGGGGCCCTATGTGGATCGCTACGACAGCCTGATCCGCTACCAGGACGACCAGGTGGCCCGCCTCTTCGACCGCCTGGCGGCCGGGGGGATGGCGCCGGACGAGACGGTGATCGTCGTCCTCTCCGATCACGGCGAGGTTCTCGGCGAGCGCTACTGGCCCCTCGACCACGGCGCCACCGCGTTCGACGAAGAGCTCCGCATCCCGCTGATCGTCGCCGGCCCGGGGATCGAGCCCCGTCGGATCGGGGAGACGGTGGAGACGGTCGACCTCCTGCCGACCGTCCTCGAGCTGCTGGCGGTGGAGCCCGGCGATCCCGATCCGGCAGGGGCGCCGGCCGGGGATCGGGGGTCCCTCCCCGGCCGCAGCCTGGTGCCCCTGCTGCACGGCGAGGAGGGCTCCGACGCCGCGAGACCGGCCTACTCCTGCTCCCGGGCCGAGACCCGGCGCATGGCCGACCGCGGCTACCGGCTGGAGGACCTGGCGCTGATCCGGTCGGTTCGCACCCGGGGCTGGAAGCTGATCCGCTACCCGGCGGAGGAGGGGGAGCCGTACGTGGAGCTCTACGACCTGCGCCGGGATCCGGGGGAGACCACCGACGTTGCGGACCGGCACCCGGAGGTGCGGGACCGCCTGCTGGCGGGGCTCGAGGCCTGGTGGTCGCCGCCGGCGCCGAGCGGCCCGGTGCCGACCGAGCTGCCGGAGACGATCCAGCGCCAGTTGCGGTCGCTCGGCTACCTCGGGGGGCCGGCCGATGGAACCCGGTAGAGATGGAACGTGCCGGCCACGGGACCGTGGTCCTCGGCCCGGTCGAGCAGGCGGCGCCAGTACGGGTTCCAGGCCCGGGCGATCCGCAGGAAGGTTTCGTGGTCCCGCAGGTCGTCCGGCCCGGACCGGAGGATCGCCGGGATGTACTGCTCCAGCCGGACGTTCACCACGTACCAGCCGGGACGGATCGGCCGGCCGGGCCGCGCCATGAAGGCATCCGGCAGGTGGGCGTGGACGACCGCGGGGGGCAGGGCGGGGTAGAGCACGCCGACCCGGTCGATGCCCCGCCGCTCGAGCTCGGCGGCCAGGACCAGGAAGTTCTGCTGGTACTCCAGGTCGGAGGCGCCCAGGGCGGAGCGGGTGGGGTTGGCCGCGCCCAGCCACCAGGTGTTGGTGGCGCTCATCCACAGCGGCGTCAGCACCGCCGCCTCCAGCGCCAGCGCCCCCACCAGCACCGCCGAGCGCCACCGCCCGCGGGCGGCCCACGACGCGGCGGGCAGGTAGAGCAGCGGGGTGATCGGCAGCAGGTGCCGGACCCCGATGTTGTAGCTGGAGACGAGGGCCGTCGCCAGGTAGGTCCCCGCCGCGATCCCCAGGACGGTCCAGGTGTGCCCGGTCCAGGTGTGCCAGGCATGCCGGCCGGCCGGGCCGGCGGCTTCTGCCGATCCTTCGGATCCGTCCGCCGCGACCGGCGCTCCGGGGCGGCCCCGGATCCGATCCAGCGCCGGCGCCAGCGCCGCGGCGGCGAGCATGACCAGGAGGACCAGCGGGGTCTTCACCAGGAAGACCGCCGGGAAGTACCACCAGCGGCCGCCGGAGTCGATCCGCCCGAAGGCGAAGCTGGGGTAGACCCCGAGCCGGTTCTGGGCGGCGATGCCGAGGAAACCCGTCAGCCACTGGGCCGCGGCCGGGCTCGTCCGTTCCACCGACAGCAGCGTCTCGCGCCAGGGCCGGAGCTCGTCACCGACGATCAGCGTGCCGCGCCCCTCGACGTACTGGACGATCGCCTCGCGCCCGGCGGCCGGGTCGTAGTCCCGGTTGGCCAGGGCGTAGACCCCCGCCGGCACGGCCAGGCCGAGGACGGCCACCAGCAGGGCGTGCGCCGCGAGGCGCCTCCAGCGGACCCCTGAACCGCGGCGGTGCGCTCCGAGGACGAGCGCGGCGCCGAGGGCGGGGACGAGCAGCGGAGCCGAGAACTTGACCGCGAGCCCCAGCCCGAGCCCGGCCCCCATGAGGGCGGCGGCGCCGGCCCCCGGGCGCTTCGTGTACCGGACCGCGCCCAGGAGCGCCACGGCGAACGCCAGGCCGAGGGCCGCGTCGGTCTGGAGGATGCTCACGTAGGGCAGGACGCTCACCGACAGGCCGACGCCGAGCGCCAGCAGCCAGCCGAGCCGCCGCCCGGCGGCGGGGCCTCCCACCTCCCGGCCGAGGAGGAAGCAGACGGCGAGCCAGGGCAGCCCGAACAGCAGCAGGAGCAGGCCGCGGCCCCCGATCCGTCCCCGCTCCATCACCTCCGGCTGCCGGTAGAGGGTACGGGAGGCGGCCAGCACTTCGGACGGCTCCAGCGGGGCGGCGACGGGGTCGAGTCCGAGCAGAGGGAGGGCGGCCACCAGCTTGACCAGCGGCGGGTGCTCCAGGTTGACGGTGTTGGTGCCGTGGCGCAGGGCCTGGTGGCCGGCCAGGAGGTGGTAGGTGGCGTCGCCCACCAGCGACTGGGCGTGGATGGCGGCGAGCTGGAGGACGACGGCCAGGACGGCGGCGGCCCGGAACAGCCACCGGAGGGCGGGCTCGGCGCGGTCCGAGGCGTCGCCGCTCACGGCAGCTCCCGGAACATCTCGAGGTACCGTCGCGCGGTGCGCTCGATGGTCGAGTCCGCCCGGATCGCCCGCAGGCGCTCGACCGCGTCCCGCCAGAGCGGGCCGCCGACCTCCGCCGCGGCCCGTTCGATCGCCCGGACGGCGCTCGCCCGGCTCGCCTCCCGGTCGGCGCCGTGGGTGGCCTCGAGGCCGTCGAGATAGAACGGGTAGTCCTCCCCCAGCAGCTCCACCGACGAGCAGTCCGGAGTGGTCAGGAGCACCGCCTCGCAGGCCGCGGCCGTGGCGATCTTGGCGTTGGGCTTGTAGAGCCACTCGCGGCGGGTCTCCCGCAGGCACAGGTGGGCGTTGAACTCCGGCGCCCGGTCGAACCAGTCGTCCGGACCCACGAACTCGACGCCGGGGATCTCGCCCCACAGGCTCAGGGAGCGCCGCGTTCCCAGGTAGGCGGAGCGGAGCGTCCGGTCCCCCGCCCGGTGGATCCGGTACTTGGGGTCCCAGTGCTGGTAGATGGCGCGGCACAGGGCGCGGCGGCTGCCGAAGTCCCGGAGCTGGCGCCGGTTGCGGAAGATGAACCCGTGGTAGAGGAAGCGGTGGCTGATCCAGCGGCGGAAGACCACCTGGTCCTGGGTGTCGAGCACGCACCGGTTGCCGCGCCGGCGGCAGCCGACCAGGTCCTTGAAGTCGGCCCGCTTGATGAACACCAGGACCGCGTCCCGGATCTCCGCCAGGTCCCGGGCGTAGATCGAGTGCGCCGAGACCCCGGGCTCCCCGAGGTCGCGGATCGCCGCGGCCATCTGGTCGGCGCCGATGGCGGTCGACCCCTTGTCCCAGTACTTGACGAAGTAGATCGGTGGCACTCTGGATCTCCCCTCCAAACCCCCCGTCCCCCTTCCTCGATCCTCTGGGTCTCCCCTCCAAACCCCCCGGTCCCCCTTCCTCGATCCTCTGGGTCTCCCCTCCAAACCCCCCGTCCCCCTTCCTCCCCTCGCGGGGAGGCAGGGGGCGCCGCCGCCCGGAGCTCGCGTCGGTTGGAGGCGAAGCTTCACTGGGAGTCTGCGCTGCAGGGAGGCGGCGGGAGGATAGCACGGTGCCGCAACCGTCCCGGCTCCCGTTCCGTATACTCGACCGAAATGCTGAACAATCCCGGACGGCTGCTCCCGCTCGCGCTCTGTCTCGGTGGAACCCTGCTGGCGATCCTGCCCCTGGTGGCCATCACCTGCTCGGCGGCCGAGGACGGGGTCGCGACGGCCGCCGTCGGGGACGGGGCCGCGACCACCCGGGTGGTGGTGACCCTGGTGCCACGCGCCGAGGCCCCGGGGGCCGCGGAGGATGGGCCCGCCCGGCGGGCCGAGCTGGCCGCGCTGGAGACGGCGATCCGCGACTCGGACGTCCTCCGCCGGTACCTTCCGCGGATCGACGGCTTCGAGGTCCGGCTCGAGGTCGAGTCGCGGAGGCTCGATCCTGAGCCGCGCCCGTCGCCGCGCCCCGCCGGAGCACCCGCCGACGTCGAGATCCACGTGGCCCCGTTGCCGGCACCCGAGGCGATCCGCGACCTGGCGTCGGGGCTGCCCGTGGAGCTGGGCGGCGATCGTCTGCGCTTCGACGGCACCCTCTACGAGGAGCGTTCGATCGCCGGAATCCTCCGTCTCCCGGGGGATCCCTCCGACGGCCCCGTCCGCTGGCTGGTGACCGGAGCCGACCCCGCGCGGGTGGCCGAGGCCGCGAACCGGCTGCTGGCGCGCTCGGTCGGCGTCCATTTCTGGGGCGGAGACCCCGGCCGGGACGCGGACTACGAGATCCGGCAGAGCCGGTGGCTCCACCGCCACGGCCGCTGGCGCCGGCAGGGGGACCGGTGGGCGATCGACCGGCGCGCCGAGCGGGACCGGATCGGTGAGCGGTCCCGGTGGCTCGCCGAGCTGGAGCCGATCGAGGCCGGACCGGTGCGGCTGATGGCTCCGCTCGGGGGGAGCGGGTCCGCGGAGGGCCGGGGGCCGGGTGAGCTTGCCAGGGAGCTGGGCCGCTCCGGCGCCGCCATGGTCCGCCGGCTGGAGCGGACCGGGAGCGCGGTGGGCGGCCTCCCGGTCACCGTGGTGATCGAGCGCGACTTCGTGGCCCAGGCGCGCGGCACGAACGACATCGGCCCGGCGGTGCCCGGCGGTCCGGCGGACCTGCACGTGGTGCACCACCCGGACGACCGCTGGGCGGTGCACCAGGCGCTGGCGAAAGTGCTCCTGGCGCGGGCCGGCCTGACCGGAGAGGGCACAGACGGAGAAGAGCCTCCGCCGGTCTGGGCCGTCGAGGGGACGGCGGGCTGGCTCCGGAGCGGGTCGGGGAGCGGGCCGGCGGCGGGGTGGTACGGCCGGCCTCTCGGCGACTGGCTGCCGCTCCTGGCGGCCGCGGACGCCCTGCCGACCGCCGAGGAGCTGCTGGCTCCGGAGCGCACCGGGGACGACTCGGCGCCGCTCTGGACCCCGGTCGCGACGGCGGTGGTGGACCGGCTGCCCGGGGAGACGCCGGCGGAGAAGCTGGCGGCGTTCCGCCGGCCGGCGGTGGAGCGGGCGCTGGCCGCGGTCCGGGCGGATGCGCTGGGGGCGTCGGACGGAGCGGCCGGAGGTGCGCCGCAGACGGGCTCCGCGGTGCTCGCCCTGCCGGACGGGTTCCTCCGGGGGGTCTCCCTGGCTCATCCCAACAGTGTGGACGGCGGGTACCACGCCCCGGCGATCGGCGACCGGCTGGACGAGCTCGCGGCGCTGGGCGCCGACTCCGTGGCCCTGATGCCCTTCGCCTATCAGCCGGACCCGGCGGCGCCGGGCCTGCGGTTCCTGAACGGCAGCCCCACCTCGGAGCACGACGACGGCACCATCCACGCCGTCCGGGTCGCCCACGCCCGGGGCCTCACCGTGCTCTGGAAGCCCCACCTCTGGATCGGCCACGAGAGCTGGCCCGGCGAGGTGGAGATGACCTCCGAGGAGGACTGGGCCGCCTGGTGGCACACCTACCGGCGGTTCATCCTGCACCACGCCCTGCTCGCCGAGTACGCCGGGGCGGACCTCTTCTCCGTGGGGGTCGAGCTCGAGCGGACGGTCGAGCGCCCGGAGTGGGCGGAGCTGATCGCCGACGTGCGCCGGCTGTACTCGGGGCCGGTCACCTACTCCGCCAACTGGGCCGGCGGCGCCGAGCGGGCGGTGTTCTGGGACCGCCTGGACGCCGTCGGCGTGGACGCCTACTATCCGCTGGCCGGTACTGCGGAGGGCGTCTCCGAGGAACGGCTGGCGGCTGGGGCCGATCGCGTCGTGGACCGCCTCCGCGCCCTGGCCGGGCGCACCGGCCGGCCGATCCTGCTGACCGAGGTGGGCTTCGCGGCGCGGGAAGCGGCGTGGATCGAGCCGTACAAACAGGGTGGCACCTTGTCGGAGGCCGACCAGGCGCGGGCGTACCGGGCCCTGCTCGGCGCCCTGGAGAGGGCTCTCCAGAGCGCGGAGCCATTCCCGGATCAGACTCCGGACCGGAACCCGCCCTGGCTGCGTGGGATCTACGTCTGGAAGGCGTTCAGCGACCACCAGGAGTGGCGCCCTCCGGGGCCCGATTTCCGGTTCCTCGGCCGGCCGGCCGAAACGGAGATC
>JASFUJ010000083.1:0-8703 GCA_050050355.1 Acidobacteriota bacterium | reverse complement strand
GGGCCGGCCGAGCTGTGGCAGAGGTTGAGAGAGGGCACCGAGCTGATCACCATCTACGACGAGGAGGAGCTGGCGGTCGCCGGCGTCGACCCGGCCCTGCTGCGCCGCCCGGATTACGTGCGCGCCAAGGGCGAGCTCGAAGGGGTGGAGAGCTTCGACGCCTCCTTCTTCGGCTACAGCCCGCGGGACGCGGAGCTTCTCGACCCTCAGCAACGCCTGTTCCTCGAAGCCGCCTGGCAGGCCCTCGAGAACGCCGGCTACGACCCCCGGGACACGGGGGGCAGGGTCGGAGTGTTCGCCGGGCAGAGCTTCAACAGCTACCTGATGGCCAATCTCTATCCCAACCCGCGCATCATGGCGGCGGCCGGGCTCTTCCAGGCCCTGCTCGCCAACGACAAGGACTACCTGGCGACCCGCACGTCCTACAAGCTCGGCCTGACCGGACCGAGCGTGAACGTCCAGACCGCGTGCTCGACCTCCCTCGTGGCCGTCCACATGGCCTGCCGGAGCCTCCTCGACGGGGAGTGCGAGATGGCCCTGGCCGGTGGCGTGAGCGTGACCGTGCCGGTGAAGAGCGGGTACCTGTTCCAGCAGGGCTCGATCGTGTCCCCGGACGGACACTGCCGCGCCTTCGACGCCGACAGCAGAGGGACGGTGCCGGGCAACGGTCTCGGGATCGTGGTCCTCAAGCGGCTCGAGGACGCCCGACGGGACGGCGACACGATCCGCGCCGTCGTCCTGGGCTCGTCGGTCAACAACGACGGCTCCGACAAGGTCGGTTTCACGGCGCCGAGCGCGAAAGGCCAGACCCGGGCGATCACCGAAGCCCTGGAGCGCGCCGGCGTCGAGGCTCGGACGATCGGGCTCGTCGAAGCCCACGGCACCGGCACGCCCCTGGGCGACCCGATCGAGCTCTCGGCCCTGAGAGAAGCGTTCCAGGGGGGCGAAGGCTGTGACGGGTGCCGGGTCGCCGTCGGCTCGGTCAAGAGCAACCTGGGCCATCTGGACGCGGCGGCTGGGGTGACCGGGTTGATCAAGGCGGTGCTGGCACTCGAACATCGCGAGCTGCCGCCGACTCTCCACGTCAGCCGGCCGAACCCCGACCTGGGACTGGACGGCGGTCCCTTCTACATCAACACCGAGGCGAGGGACTGGCCCGCGGGCGACGCGCCACGCCGGGCCGGAGTCAGCTCCTTCGGCATCGGCGGTACCAACGCTCACGTGATCCTGGAGGAGGCTCCCGCCGAGGTCGCCGACCGGGACGAACGCGAACGGCGTCCGGATCTGCTGGTCCTCTCGGCGCGGAACGAAGACGAGCTCGCCGCCGCCACCGCCAACCTCGCCGCGCACCTTCGAGAGCACCCCGAGGTTCGGCTCAGCGACGCGGCCTGGACCCTGGCCGCCGGCCGCCACCGCTTCCCGCACCGGCGAGCCGTGGTGTGCGGTGACCGGGAGGTCGCGATCACCGCCCTCGAGGGGGACGCTCCCGACCGGGTCTTCAGCCGGCTCGAGGAGCGGGTCGACCGCCCCGTCGTCTTCCTCTTCCCGGGCCAGGGAGCCCAGCACGTCGCCATGGCCGCGGGCCTGTACCGGACCGAGCCGGGGTTCCGCGAGCGGCTGGACCGGTGCGCCGAGCTTCTGAGCCCCCGTCTCGGCCTCGACCTGCGCCACGTGCTCTACCCGGCCGGCGGGAACGACACGGCGCGGCAGCTCGAGCGCACGCGGTTGGCCCAGCCGATCCTGTTCGCGGTGGAGTACGCCCTGGCCGGCCTGTGGGGGGACTGGGGCGTGCGTCCGAGCGCCATGTTCGGCCACAGCGTCGGCGAGCTGGTGGCCGCGGCGATCGCCGGCGTGCTCGAGCTGCCGGATGCGCTCTCGATGGTGGCGACTCGCGGCCGGCTGGTCGACGCCCTGCCCGCCGGCGCCATGCTGTCGGTGTCCCTGGCCGAGGAGGAGCTCGTCCCCTTCCTCGACGACGGACTGTCCCTCGCGGCGGTCAATGCCCCGGACCTCAGCGTGGTCTCCGGAGACCGGGCCGCGATCGAGCGCCTGGAGACTCGGCTCGAACGAGCCGGCGTCGTCCACCGGTCCCTGCACACCTCTCACGCGTTCCACTCCCACCACATGGAGCCGGCGGTGGAACCGTTCACCGAGGCGGTGGGGCGCCTCCGGCTCCGGCCGCCCGCCGTCCCCTTCGTCTCGGGTGCGACGGGAACCTGGATCACTGACGAAGAGGCGGTCTCGCCGGAGTACTGGGCGCGCCATCTCCGCCAGCCGGTCCGCTTCGCCGACGCCCTCCGAGAGCTCGCGGCGGATCCCGATCGAGCGCTGATCGAGGTCGGTCCCGGGACCACCCTCTCGACCCTGGCCCGTCGCCAGCTCGGCGGGGGGCGCGAGACGGCGATCGCGGCGACGCTCCCGCATCCCCGCGATCAGACCACGGACCTCGACTCGGTCGCCGCGGCGGTGGGCAAGCTCTGGATCTCGGGTGTCCGGGTGGGTTGGGAGACCTTTTGCGACCCCGCCGGCAGGCGGCGGATCCCGTTGCCGGTCTACCCATTCTCGCGCCGGAGATACTGGGTCGACGCCCCCGGCTCGACGGCGGCCGCGGTGGGAGCCGCCGCCCCGGCGACCGGCGAGACGCCCGAGGAGGAGACGACCCTCGCCACCTATGAGGGCACCTCGAGCCTGCAGGACTACAGCGCCCCGGAGACCGAGGTCGAGCAGGCGGTGGCGGAGCTCTGGCAGGAGCTGCTGGGGGTCGAGCGCGTCGGCCGGAACGACCACTTCTTCGACCTCGGCGGCCACTCGTTGATGGGGGTCCAGCTCCTGGCCCGCCTCGGCGAGCAGTTCCCGGTCGAGCTGCCCACCGACCTCCCCTTCGCCCATCCGAGCCTCGCCTCCATGGCGGAGAAGATCGAAGAGCTGGTGCTCGACCACCTCGAACAGCTCTCCGAGGCGGACGTGGCGGACCAGATCGGGTCCGGCTCCGACGCAGAGCGCGAGGAGACCCCATGAGCCGCTCACCCTCGGCTTCCGGCACGACGGATCCGGCCGCCCGGCGCGCGGGTCTGTCGTCGGCCAAGCGCGAGCTCCTGAAGCAGTGGGCGCGCCGCAAGGAGTCCGTCTCCGCCGGCCCTCGCTCCATCCCCCGGCGGGACTCCGGAGAGCCGGCGCCGCTGTCCTTCGCCCAGCAGCGCATCTGGTTCATCGATCAGCTCGAGCCCGGCAGTCCGGCCTACAACATCTCGGCGGCGTTCGAGCTTCGCGGGGACCTGGACCGCCGAGCCCTGACGGCGAGCTTCGACGAGATCGTGTGGCGGCACGAGGTGCTGCGGACCACCTTCGAGGTCGTCGATGACTCCCCGGTGCAGGTCGTCCACGCCGGAGGGCGGATCGCACCCCCGGTGATCGACCTCCGAGGGCTCCCGGAAAGCCGCCGCGAGCGGGTCTTGCGCACTTTGGGCCGCGCCGAGGGACGCCGGGCATTCGACCTTTCGCGGGGACCGCTTCTCCGCCTCCACCTGCTCCACCTGGCTCCTCTCCGGCACGTCCTGCTCCTGACGGTCAGCCACAGCGCCGCCGACGGCTGGTCGATCGGACGGTTGATCCAGGAGCTCGCGGGCTTCTACCGAGAGCGCCGAGGGGGTCGGCCGGCTGCAGTGCCGGAGCTCCCCGTCCAGTACTCCGATTTCGCGGTCTGGCAGCGCCGGTATCTCTCCGGCGACCGGCTGGCGAACGAGCTCGCGTACTGGCGCGAGGAGCTCGCCGGAGTGCCGTCCCTCCTGGAGCTGCCGGCAGACCGGCCGCGCCCTCCGGTGCAGAGCTTCCGCGGCGCCCAGGTGCCGTTCGAAGTCTCGGCACCGCGCCTCGCCGGGCTGCGGGCGGCTTGCCGGGAGTCCTCGGCCACGCTGTTCATGGGGCTGCTCGCCGGGTTCGCGACGCTCCTTCACCGCTACTCCGGTCAGCCGGACGTCGTCGTCGGCTCGCCGGTGGCGAACCGCCGGCACCGGGAGCTCGAGGGACTGATCGGCTTCTTCGCCAACACCCTGGTCCTGCGCACCCGCCTGGGTGACGATCCGGCGTTCGGCGAGCTGCTGCGGCAAGTGCAGGCGACCTGTCGCGGCGCCTTCGCTCACCAGGACCTCCCGTTCGAGCGGCTGGTCGAGGCGCTCCAGCCGGAGCGGCACCTGAGCCACACCCCCCTGTTCCAGGTAATGCTGGTGCTGCAGAACGCCCCCATGCCGCCCCTCGACCTTCCCGGCATCGAGCTGACCCTCGCCGGCCACGACCAGGGCACGGCCAAGTTCGACCTGCTGCTCAACGTCACCGAGAGCGACGATGGTGGGGTCTCCGGGGCCCTCGAATACAACACCGATCTGTTCGATCGCGACCGCATGCGGCGCCTGCTGGACCACTTCGGCAACCTCCTCGAGGCGGCCGGCGGGATGCCCGCCCGGCCCGTCTCCCGACTGCCCCTGCTGGGAGAGGCCGAGCGCCGGCAGGTCCTGACGGAGTGGAACGACACCACGGCGCCGGCTCCCCGCTTCGACGGCGTGCACCAGGGGGTGGAGCTCGCCATCGCGCGCTGGCCCGATGCGATCGCCGCGGTGTGGGCCGGTCAGGATGACGGCGCCGGGACCGTCGCCGAGGTCGGACGGTCCCCCATGGTGCTCAGCTACGGCGAGCTCGGCCGGCGCGCGCGGGGCCTGGCGAGCGAGCTCCGAGCGCTCGGAGTGGAGCCGGACTCCCGGGTGGCGATCTGCCTGGAGCGCTCGCTCGACCTGGTGATCGCCGCCCTCGCCGTGCTCCAGGCGGGCGGAGCCTACGTGCCCGTCGATCCGGACTACCCCGCGGAGCGCATCGCGTACATGGTGCGGGATTCCCGGGCCCGGGTGGTCATCACGCGCCGGACCCTGGCCGGCCTCCTGCCCGCGGACGGTGGGCGCCCCTGGTTCCTCGACGATCGTGAGCCGTCGGAGCTCGCTGCCGGGGATCCGCTTCCCGGCCACCCCACGTCCCCGGACCAGCTGGCCTACCTGATCTACACGTCGGGTTCCACGGGGCGACCCAAGGGTGTCGCCATGCCTCACGCGGCGTTGACCAACCTGTTCGCCTGGCAGGTGGCCACGTCCGGCGCCGGCCGGGGCAGCCGGACGCTCCAGTTCGCCTCGTTGGGCTTCGACGTCTCGTGCCAGGAGATCTTCACCACCTGGTGGTCGGGGGGCACCCTGGTGCTCGTCTCGGCAGAGGTCCGACGCGATCCCACGGCGCTGTGCGAGGTGCTCCGCGAGGAGCGCGTGGAGCGTCTGTTCCTGCCGTTCATCGCCTTGCAGCAGATCGCCGAGGCCGTGGCCCACGGGGTCGAGCCGCCGAGCGCCCTGTCGGAGATCCACACCGCCGGCGAGCAGCTCCAGATCACCCGCCCGATCGAGGCCTGGCTCGGCGAGGGCTCCGGGATTCTCCTGACCAACCAGTACGGGCCGTCGGAGGGTCACGTGGTGACCGAGCACGCGCTCTCCGGACCGGTCTCCGGGTGGCCGCACCTGCCCCCCATCGGCCGGCCGGTCACCAACAACCGCATCCACCTGCTCGACCGGCACCTCGAGCCGGTGCCGATCGGGGTTCCCGGGCAGGTCTACATTGCGGGCCGTCAGGTGGTTCGCGGCTACCTCCGGCGACCCGCCCTGACCGCGGAGCGATTCGTGCCCGACCCGTGGAGCGGCCGGCCGGGCGCGCGCCTCTACGCCACCGGCGACCTGGCGCGATGGCTGCCGGCCGGCCGTCTCCAGCACATGGGCCGGATCGACCACCAGGTGAAGATCCGCGGCTTCCGGGTGGAGCCGGGGGAGGTGGAGACGCTCATGGTGCAGCACCGGGCGGTGCAGGAGGCCGCGGTCGTGGTCCAGGGCGAGGGGGGTGACCGGCGGCTGGTGGGCTACTTCGTGAGCCGGGAGCGGATCGCTCCGTCCACCCTGCGTGAGGAGCTGCGGAGCGAGCTGCCGGAGTACATGGTGCCCACCACCCTGGTGCGGCTGGACGCGCTCCCCCTGACCCCCACCGGCAAGGTGCAGCGCTCCGCCCTGCCGGAGCCCGGAGCGCCCGACGCCGAGAGCGGAGGGACCGCACCGCGGAATGAGCTCGAAGAGATCGTGGCCCGCATCTGGATGGAGATCCTGGACGTGTCGACGGTGGACGTCCACACCGACTTCTTCGCCCTCGGGGGCCACTCCCTGACCGCCACCCGGTTGGTGTACGCCCTCCGGCGCGCGCTGGACGTCGACCTGCCGCTCCGCGCCCTGTTCGCCGATCCCACGGTGGCCGGCCTGGCGGCGGCGATCGCGACCCTGCGCGCCGGGCCCACCGCCACGTCTCTGCCGGTGATGACCCACGCCGAGCTGGCCGCCGAAGCGGTCCTCGACCCCGCCGTCGCCGAGGCGGCGGGCCGGGCCGGTGCAGGCGCCGTGACGCCGGTCGGCGACCGCTCGCAGGTGCTCTTGACCGGCGCCACCGGCTTTCTCGGCGCCTTCCTGCTGGCGGAGCTCCTCCGCCAGCTCCCGCAGGCTCGCGTCCACTGCCTGGTGCGCGCTCCGGACGCCCCGGCGGCCATGACCCGGATCCGGGATCGGCTTCGCTCCTTCGCCCTCTGGGAGGACGGGTGGACGGAGCGCATCGTGCCCCTGCCGGGAGATCTCGCGAAGCCCGGGCTCGGCCTCGCCCGGAGCGAGCTCCAGCGGCTGGGGCGCGAGCTCGATGCGATCTATCACAACGGTGCGTGGGTCAACCTGTTCTACGCCTACTCGACGCTCGAGCCGGCGAACGTCCAGGGAACCCGGGAGATCCTGCGTCTGGCCACGCTCGGCCGGCTCAAGCCGGTGCACTACGTCTCGACCAGCGGCGTTTTCTTCTCGGCGGGGTCGCCGGCGCCGGACCGGGTCGACGAGACCACCGACCTCGACGCCGTCCCCGGCCTGATCGGCGGCTACGCCCAGTCCAAGTGGGTCGCAGAGAAGCTGGTGCATCTCGCCGGAGCCCGCGGGGTGCCGGTGACCGTCTACCGTCCGGGTCGGATCGGCGGCCACAGCCGGACCGGCCTGGGCAACCCGGACGACCTCCTGTTCCGCATCCTCGAGGGCTCGCTGCAACTCGGTGCCGCTCCCGAGCTGGAGCTGGACGTCGAGCTCTCGCCGGTCGACTACGTCGGGGCCGCCCTGGTCCACCTCTCGCGGCAAGACGAGTCGATCGGCCGGACGTTCCACCTGCTGAATCCCTCGCTCGTCCCCTGGCGCCAGCTCCTCGCGTGGCTCCGGGAGATGGGCGTCCAGCTCGCCGTGCGGCCCTGGGGAAAGTGGCTGGAGGCGCTTCACGAGGCGGCCGAGCGGGACACCGGCAACGTCCTCTATCCACTCCTCCCGGTGCTCAGCGCCGAGCCGTCGGCCGCCGCCGGAGAGAGCTCCGAGGCCCAGGCTCGCGAGCCCCGTTTCGATTGCCGGCGCACCCAGGCAGCGCTCGCCGGCAGCGGGCTCTCGTGCCCGCGCCTCGACCCGACCCTGTTGCACCTCTACCTCGAACAGATGGGGCGCGTGCCGGCGACGGCGCGCGATCCCCTGGAGAAAGGAGACATTCCATGAGCACCCGACAGCCTTCCGCCGCAGAGCAGCAGTCCAGCGCCACGGACGAGTCACAGCCGGAGGTCGCCCTGCCACCGGCCCACGAGGACGACTTTCTCGAATACCTCACCGGCGACTGGGCCGGCAAGTACGTCTTCGGTGAAGTGGAGTTCGACGCCACGGCCGAAGTGCGGTGGGCGTTCAATCACCAGTTCGTGCGCGGCATCAACATGTCCCGCGGATCGGTCGGCCTCGCCGAATCGCAGGAGATCTGGCAGCCGACCGACGAAGAGGGCAAGTACCGGGTGTGGTGGTTCGACTCCTGGGGCAACGCGGGGGTGGCCGAAGGCGAGTCCACGCCGACCGGCTTCATCATCCACGGCGACGATCCGCTGTTCGGTTCGTTCCGCAACGTCGGGACGCGCAACGGCTCGGACGAGCTGCAGTTCAGTCTCGAGACCGGTCCGGACGAGGACGGGGAGTACACCCAGATCGGCGGCGGATATTACCGCCGGGTGACGAGCTAGACACCGCGGACCCGCGGACGCCCTTCGACGGCACCGACCAGACGACGCGAGAGGAACCCACGCCATGAAAGACCTTCTGCACGACCTTCGCCACGGGCTGCGCATGCTGTATCGATCGCCGGGCTTCGCCGCGGTCACGGTGCTCACCCTGATGGTGGGGATCGGAGGGACCACCGCCGTGTTCAGTGTGGTCGACGCCGTGCTGCTTCGACCCCTGCCGTACAGCGAGCAGGATCGGCTCGCCGTCGTCTGGGAAACCGCCAGGAAGCGCCAGTTCGATCGGATCGAGACCTCCTATGCCAACTACAGGGAATGGCGCGACCAGAACCAGGTCTTCGAACACCTGTCCGCGCTGACCACCGCCAACGCCGGCATGAACCTGACCCGTCGGGACCGGGAGCCCCTGTACGTGGAGGCGGCGCCGGTGACGGCCAACTTCTTCGACACCCTGGGGGTGCGGCCCGAGCACGGCCGCGCCTTCCTGCCCGAAGAGGACCAGTTGGGCGCCCATCCGGTGGCGGTGCTGAGCGATCGGCTCTGGCGGGAGGAGCTCGGAGGCGACCCGC
>JASFUJ010000082.1:0-8761 GCA_050050355.1 Acidobacteriota bacterium | reverse complement strand
TTACAACCGTGCATCCGTAGCCGGGGGGCTCGTCCCCACCTCCTGGAACCGGGGGGCTCGTCCCCCTTCCTGTAGCCGGGGAGCTCGTCCCCCTTCCTGGAACCGGGGGGCTCGGCCCCCTTCCTGGAACCGGGGGGCTCGTCCCCCTTCCTGTAGCCGGGGGGCTCGTCCCCCTTCCTGTAGCCGGGGGGCTCGTCCCCCCGGGACCAGGACCTCCCGGCCCGGTTGACCTCGACGACCGATGGCGGGAGGATGGATCCGGCCATGCAGAAGATCCTCGTCCTCGGAGCCGGGCGGAGCTCGCCCTTCCTGATCCGCCGCCTGCTCGAGCGCTCCCCGGAGCGCGACTGGTTCGTCACCGTGGGCGACGTGGACCCGGAGCTCGCCGCCCGGCGCGTGGACGGCCACCCGCGGGGCACCGCCATCCGCTTCGACGTCAACGACGCCGGCCTGCGCGCCACCCAGATCGAGAAGGCGGACCTGGTGATCAACATGCTCGCCCCGCGCTTCCAGGACCTGGTGGCCTGGGACTGCCTGGCCCACGGGCGCCACATGCTGTCGGCCTCCTACCGGGACTCGGCCGTGCGGGCGATGGAGCAGGACGCCCACCGGCAGGGGGTGCTCCTGCTGTGCGAGCTCGGCCTCGACCCGGGGATCGACCACATGTCGGCCATGGCGCTGATCGATCGGCTGCGCGCCGAGGGCGGGCGGATCCGGAGGTTCTGCTCTTACGGCGGGGGGCTGCCGGCTCCCGAGACCGACCCCAACCCGCTCGGCTACGTGATCACCTGGAACCCCCGCAACGTGGCCATGGCCGGCGAGAACGGCGCCCAGTACATGGAGGACGGCGCGGTCCGCCTGGTCCCCTTCCACCACGTCTTCCACCACACCTGGCCGGTGGAGGTGGAGGGCGTGGGAACCCTGGAGGCCTACCCGAACCGGGACTCGATGCCGTACATGGAGTCCTTCGGCCTCCACGAGGTGGAGACCATGATCCGCGGGAGCCTGCGCTACCCCGGCTGGAGCGAGACCTGGGCGGAGATCGTCCGGCTCGGGCTGCCCAACGAGCAGCTCCACGTCCCCCGCCTGGGCGAGCGGAGCTACCGGGAGCTCCTCGAGATGTTCCTGCCGCGGGGCCACGACGGCCAGCGGATCGAGGAGCGCATCGCCCGGTTCCTCGGCATCAGCCCCACCGGCCGGATCCTGTCCAACCTCGCCTGGCTCGGCCTGTTCTCCGAGGAGCCCATCGGCGGTGCGGCCACCACCCCGGCGGCGGTGCTGGCGGACCTCCTGACCCGGCGCATGCCGCTGCCGCCGGACGGCCGCGACGTGGTGATCCTGCAGCACGAGCTGAGCGTCGAGTTTCCGCACACCGACCGACCGCCGGAGCGGCACGTCTCCACCCTGGTGACCCGCGGCGAGGGGCGGAGCACCGCCATGGCCCGGGCGGTGGGGCTGCCGACCGCCATCGCCGCCGAGCTGGTGCTCGCCGGGGAGATCGCCCTCACCGGGAGCCAGATCCCCACCCACTCTTCGATCTACACCCCCGTGCTCCGGGAGCTGGCTCGCGAGGGGCTGCGTTTCGTGGAGCGCATGGACGGAACGGCCGGCGGCCGGGACCACGACCGGGCCGAGGATCCGGTGACCGCATGAGCGCGCTCGACACCCTCGGCGTGGTCGGCAGCTCGCGCACGGAGAACGAGCGCCGGTTGCCGATCCACCCCCACCACCTGACGGAGATCCCCGAAGCGGACCGCCGCCGGCTGATCTTCGAGCGGGGCTACGGCGCACCGTTCGGCGTCGAGGACGCCGCCCTGGAGCGGCTCGCGGGCGGCCTCGCGGAGCGCCGGGAGCTGCTGACCGGGTGCGACGGCGTGCTGCTGCCCAAGCCGCGCCCGGAGGACCTGGCCGAGCTGCGCCGGGGCGCCGTCCTGTGGGGATGGCCTCACTGCGTCCAGCATCGGGAGATCACCGACCTGGCGATCGAGCGCGAGCTGACCCTCCTGGCGTTCGAGGCGATGTTCGTCTGGCGCGGGGAGGTCCGCGAGCTCCACAGCTTCTACCGCAACAACGAGATGGCCGGCTACTGCGGCGTGCTCCACGCCCTCGGGCTCCACGGCCAGGCCGGCCTGTACGGACGGCCGCTGGCGGCGGTGGTGCTCTCGTTCGGCTCGGTGAGCCGGGGCGCCGTCTACGCGCTGCGGGGCCGCGGGATCACCGACGTCACGGTCTACACCCAGCGTCCACCGGTGACGGTGCACGACCGGATCCCGGGCTGCCGGTACCGCCGGATGGTCCGCCGCGACGACCACGCCGCCGCCGTCGCGGCGGACGGCTCGCTCCGGCCGCTGGTGGAGGTCTTCGCCGAGGCCGACCTGGTGGTCAACGGCATCCTCCAGGACACGGACCGGCCGCTGATGTTCATGGCACCCGGGGACGAGGAGCGGCTCCGGCGGGGGAGCCTGATCGTGGACGTCTCCAGCGACCTGGGGATGGGCTTCCCCTTCGCGCGGCCCACCACCTTCGAGACCCCCACCTTCCCGGTGGCGGGCGCCACCTACTACGCGGTCGACCACACCCCGAGCTACCTCTGGAAGAGCGCCACCTGGGAGGTGTCCAGGGTGGTGGTCGCCTACCTGGGGCGGGTCCTGGGCGGCCCGGAGCGCTGGCGGGAGGACGAGACCCTGCACCGGGCGGTGGAGATCCTCCGGGGGAAGATCGTCAACCCGAAGATCTCCCGGTTCCAGGGGCGCTGACGAGGAGAATCGTCGTGGGGTTTCTCGCCTGGTCACTCTCGATCTTTGTCGCCGCCGTCGTCCTGCTGGCGGTCTACGACCTGGTGCAACGGCGCCACACCATCCTGCGCAACTTCCCGGTGATCGGGCACTTCCGCTACTGGTTCGAGGCGGTAGGCCCGGAGCTGCGCCAGTACATCGTCACCGACAACAACGAGGAGCGGCCCTTCAACCGGGACCAGCGGAGCTGGGTCTACGCCTCGGCCAAGCGGCAGAACAACTACTTCGGCTTCGGCACCGACAACGAGCTGGAGCTCTCCCCGAACTACCTGATCGTGCGCCATTCGGCGTTTCCGCTCGCCTCGCCCCATCCGGGGGACCCGGACTACGACCCGCAGCACCCGCTGCCCTGCGCCAAGGTGCTGGGCGGCGCCCGCGGCCGCGAGCGCGCGTTCCGGCCGGCCTCGGTGGTCAACGTCTCCGGCATGAGCTTCGGGTCCCTCTCCGGCCCGGCCGTCGAGGCTCTCAACCGGGGCGTGAAGCTGGCCGGCTGCCTCCACAACACCGGTGAGGGCGGCATCTCGCCGCACCACCTCCACGGCGGGGACCTGATCTGGCAGCTCGGCACCGCCTACTTCGGCTGCCGCACCGGGGACGGCCGGTTCGACAAGGAGCAGTTCCTCGAACGGGTCGAGGCCCACCCGGTGCGGGCGGTGGAGGTCAAGCTCAGCCAGGGGGCCAAGCCGGGCCTCGGCGGCATGCTGCCGGCGGCCAAGATCACCCGCGAGATCGCCGAGATCCGCGGCATCCCCATGGGCCGGGACTGCGCCAGCCCGGCCGGCCACACGGCGTTCCGGGACGTGGACGAGATGCTCGACTTCGTCGAGGACCTGGCCGCATCGACCGGCCTGCCGGTGGGGATCAAGTCCGCCGTGGGCGAGATGGGGTTCTGGATCGACCTCGCCGACCGCATGGAGTCGGGCGAGCGGGGCGTCGACTTCGTCACCGTCGACGGCGGCGAGGGCGGCACCGGCGCGGCGCCGCTGGTGTTCAGCGACCACGTGGCGCTCCCCTTCAAGCTGGCCTTCCCCCAGGTCTACTCGGTGTTCGCCGAGCGTGGCCTCCAGGACCGGGTGGTCTTCGTCGGCTCCGGCAAGCTCGGCTTCCCGGAGACCGCGCTCTTCGCCTTCGCCCTGGGGTGCGACCTGCTCAACGTGGGCCGGGAGGCGATGATGGCCGTCGGCTGCATCCAGGCCCAGCGCTGCCACACCGACCACTGCCCCACCGGCGTTGCCACCCAGAACCGGTGGCTCGTGCGCGGCCTCGATCCGGCGTCGAAGTCGGTCCGGCTCGCCAACTACGTCGCCACCCTGCGCAAAGAGCTCACCCAGCTCAGCCGGGCCTGCGGCGTCTGCCACCCGGCCCTGGTGGGCCTCGACCGCTTCGAGATCCTCGACGACCGCCTCCGCAGCCACCCGGCCGTCCAGCACTGCCGGTACCGGCCCGACTGGGGCTACCCGGGCGGCGTCGACTGCGCGCGCATCGCGGAGATCATGGCGGGCTGAGGGCCGGTGCCCGGGCGCACCGAGCTCCCGCCGCCGGCGGAGTCGTGGCCGCGCCCGGCCGGATGCCGTCCAGGACGCTCAGCCGGCGGAGGCCAGGCCCATCGCCGCGATCGCCGCCAGCAGCACCAGTACCGCACCCCGGTAGGAGTGCTCGCCGGCGGCCCGGAACAGGAGCGCTCCGAGCTGGATGCCGGCCAGGAACGGAATCCCGAGCCCCAGGCCGAGGCCCACGTGGGACCAGGCGAGAAGCCCCTGGACCGCGAAGATCCCGAGGGTCACGGTCTGGGTCAGACCGAAGTAGGCGATCAGGTTCGCCCGGTTGCGGGCCGCCGCGTCCGGTCCGGAGAGCACCAGCACCACCATCGGCGGACCGCCGATCCCGGCCGCCCCGGTGAGCAGGCCGCTGAGCGCTCCCACCCCGATCAGCGCCGGCGTGCCCGGCCGCCGCGGGTAGCGCCAGCCGCTCGCGAACAGCAGGACGAACGCCAGCACTGCCAGGCTGATCAGCCGCGTCAGGAGAGCTCCGTCCAGCCAGGTGAGGGCCAGGGCGCCGACCGGCACCAGCAGACAGGCGGTGACGCCGGGCGTGAGCACGGTCCGCGCCCGCACCTCCGGCAACACCCCCGGCAGCAGGCGCCCCGTGGCCACCGCCTCCAGGAGGATCATCACCGGCACCCCGGCCGCCGGCCCGATCAGCACGGCGAAGGCCGGCGCCATCACCAGCCCCGCCCCGAAGCCCGAGAAGCCCCGCACCAGCCCGGCCAGCAGGGCCACCCCCGCCAGGGCCGCGGCGAGACCGATCGACAGCTCCGGCCATCCGGGGACCGTGCCGGCAAGGATCGCGGGGATCGTCATCGATCCGGGAGGATACACCGCCGGCCATCGAAGTCCTCCCGCATCGAAGCTCTGGTCAGGGAATGATCAGCCGGCCGCCTCCCGAACCGTCGGAGCCGTCGCTTCGTCCTCGCCCAGGGCTCGGAGACGCTCTTCGATCCCCGAGCGGGATGGAGCATCCACGGGCAGGAGCTCGAGACAGGCGCGCAGGTCGGAGATCGCATCGTCCGACCTCCCGACGTGGCTCAACGCCACTGCCCGGTTGGACCGCAGCTCCACCTCCTCGGGAGCCGCGGCGACCGCCCGGTCCAGATCGGCCAGGGCCGCTTCCACGTCGTCCTTTTCGAACAGAAGGACGGCCCGGTTTCCGAGGGCCTGCCAGTCGTCCGGAACGAGCTCCAGGTACCTCGTGTAGTCGCCGAGCGCTTCGGCGGACGCCCCCGCCGACTGCCGGGCGTCGGCACGGCCCATCAGGGCCAGCGTCTGGGTGGGGTCGAGATCCAGCGCCCGGTCGTAGGCCTCCACGGCCTCGCGGGTCCGTCCCCAGCGGCGATAGCACTGGCCGAGGTTCGTCCAGACCTGAGGATAGGGCGGGCTCAGCTCGATCGCCCGGAGGAAGTCCCGCTCGGCCTCCTCGAGCTCGCCCCGCTCGAGGTAGATCCCACCGCGCTCGTTGTAGTACTCGGAGTAGGCGGGATCGAGCTCGATGGCTTCCGAGTAGTAACGGAGCGACTCGTCGTCCCGTCCCAGGCTCCGGTACACCTGGGCGATGTTGTAGATCAGGACCGACTTGTGCAGCTTGTGCCGATCCTCGTCCAGATGGGTCCTCAAGCGTTCCAGCGACGACCTGCAGAGATCGATCGCGTCCTCCGGCCGCTTCTGAAAGTGCCGGATGAGTGCCAGCCCGTTCCGGTTGAAGGCGATCTGGAAGTGCCGGTCGGCTTCGTCCATGTCGGCGCGCTCGATCGCCTCCACGCCCTGCTCCAGATGGTCGACCGCCCGCTCGAGGTCTTTGTCCGGCATGTAACGGGCATAGATCATCGCGGCGATATAGTGGAGGAGACCCTGATTGTCGAGCTCGGTGACCTTCTGGAAGCCTTCGGTCTCGACAATCTCCAAGACTCGCTCGGGCTCCCCGAGGACCGCCAGACAGCCGAAAAACTTGTTGATGGCTTTGATTCGCCGACCCTCATCCACTCCACACCATCGATCGAGATGAGCTCGGATCGCCTCTCCGTAACGCATTGCATCGTGATAAAACCCTTGACTGGTATAAAGGAAGAAGGCTTCCACCTGGTACGGGAGCGCTCGCTCCGGATCAGCTTCCCGCCACACCCTGATCAAATCGGGTAGACGAGCTTCCCGGACCGCCGGATCGTCGCCCACCTCCCGTTCGAGCGTTTCGGCACGCTTCGCGGACGCGTCCTGGGACGGGGCAACTGGTGAAGGACTGTTCTCGCTCCCGAGGCTGATCCTGGTCACGCGTGAGGCCGGGAACGCGAGCGAAGGATCCTCGCCGGCGCTTGTTCCCACCGCTACGATCAAGGTGAGACCAGTTGTCCTTCCTTTCCGACGGACCAGCTCGGCAAGGAACTTCCTGACCATGAACCCGGCCTCGTCGAACCGGTCGCACAGGAGCAGCCAACCACCCTGAATCTCCCGCTCGGCCCAGGCTCCGACGAGATCGACCAATCCGTGGACGACACGGATCGCTCGATCCGCCGCGTACGCTCGAACCCGCTCTTGCTCCGGAACGATCTCCATGAGGGGCAGCATCGGGCGATCGAGTGATCGCCGCAGCTCAGGCAACACAAGCGCCACTTCGCGGGCGTGGCACTCGATGAGAGTCTCGGGGAGCATCGACACCACCTGCTCGAGGAAATTCCGAACCCCGGCCCACGGTCCCCCCTCCGAAAAAGCGAGGTCCAGTCTCCAGGCAGGCACTCCACCCTCCCTAGCCTGCGCGTCGAGCTCTTCGAGAGTCGGGCCATCGTTAGAACCGACTCCTTCGTCCAGCCAAACGATGTCACCCGACCGGGTGATTTCCTCCAATTCCGGGTCGATCGCCATGTCAAACTCTCTCCTTTCCGAAGATGCTACGGAGCCACAGGACAAGACCGGCGGCTGCCGTCGATATCGAGACGCAGAACGTGATCAGACCATCCACGAAGTGCAGGGGCTTGTCTCCGGGACCTGCCATCAAGATCTCGAAAGAATGAACGAGGTACTGGACAAGCACTGGCAAGTGCACCAGCGCAAACATCGCCACGGCCGCACCTCTCCCGATAAACCAAAACACTGCATACCACCTCACCACCCGCTGTTCACGGAGCGGAACCTGTGTCCACCTCTCCACCGGCTTCTTGCCGCGCAAGCGCATCCAGAGGTGCCAAACAAAGGTGCGGGTGTCCTCCATGAGGTTCTTGCACTTGAAGAGGCTGGCCACGAGGAAATAGACATCGGTCCGCATGAAGAGAAACAGCTGCCAGACCAAGCGCAGAAGCAACAGGAACACCAAGGCCTCAACGATCTGGCTCAACCCCTCGACCCAGGCCCACCCCGCCTCCTCTCTAACGAACAAGAGCAACAAAAGCGACGAAGCCATCGTGGCGTCCGCCAGAGGGCCGGCAAGGATTGGCAGGTAGCGACGGTCCCTGGGCAATCGCCAGAGGCCGGTCATATCCGTCTCCACCACGAGGAACCAGAGACGGTGACCGACGCCCAGCCGGGACGACACCCCCCGCGCGCGCGCCGCCACGAGATGGGCCATCTCGTGGAGAAACACCGTCAGCAGAAGCAATGCGACCAGCGCTAGGCCCGCGAGAGTCATTCCAGAGCGGAACACCAGGGAAGAGCGGCCCGGCATCACTTCGGGGCGTGCGGCGATGGCTGCGAGGGCACCCAGGATGACCATCAGGTAGATCCAGAGTGCGGGAGCGCCGAACAGGCGCCGGGCCCACTGAGCCGGGAACCCTTCGAAATGGTGCCGGAGACCGGGTTCGGTCGGGCTCTCGGTGACGTCTGCGGCATGTCCACGGACCTTGTCCGAATCCCGGCCTTCGCCGGTCGCTCTCCCGTTGTCTTCGGGTGAGACGAACCCTCCGCGCTCGAGGTTCTCCAAGAAATCCGCGATATCCGGTGCCTCGCCGTACTCGGCCTCGATCCACGC
Organism: Acidobacteriota bacterium; assembly: GCA_050050355.1. GTDB lineage: Bacteria > Acidobacteriota > Thermoanaerobaculia > Multivoradales > DATKCC01 > JASFUJ01. Next base: position 458 of record JASFUJ010000082.1, on the reverse strand, counting down.
CTGTGTATCGCGAATGGTCGAGCCTTCCGCCAGTCGATCCAGCACCTCGACGCCAATCGGTGGAACGGCCACGAAGACCTGCCGCTCCGGGCGGCCGATGATCACCTCATCGTCATCGACAACCCGGGTGAACGGGTGCACCGTCACGCGGCACTCGGGTCTGAATCGTTGTTTCATCTTCCGGAGTCCTTCCAGGGACCTTCTTGGAATCGAGCAATCTGAGAGGTATCGATGAGGCGGGGGCCGGAGCCCGAAGGCTCCGACCCCCCGGAACGATCTCAGCAGGTACCGACCAGGTAGACCGCTGCCGGCGTCTTGATCGTCTCGACCTCACGCACGATGAGCTTCGTCATGATGGCTTCACCTCCTTTCCTTGTCAGGGTCCTTGGCACGATGTGCCAGGGTCATCGGTGGCTGGCGCCACCCATCTCGAGACCGAGCTCGCGAGTCCATCGGAG
>JASFUJ010000081.1:0-8837 GCA_050050355.1 Acidobacteriota bacterium | reverse complement strand
ACGGCGTGGCCCCGAACCCCATGGTGGGGGCGGTCGTGGTGCGCGACGGCGCGGTGGTCGGGGAGGGCTACCATCGCCGGCACGGCGGTCCCCACGCCGAGACGGAGGCCCTCGCCCGGGCCGGCGATCGGGCCCGGGGAGCCACGGTCTACCTCAACCTGGAGCCCTGCGCCCACCACGGCAACACGCCGCCCTGCTGCGAGGCGCTGATCGCCGCCGGCGTCGCCCGGGTGGTCGCCTGTCACGGGGACCCGGATCCGCGCACCGCCGGGAGCGGCTTCGAGCGGCTGCGGGCCGCCGGCATCGGGGTGGAGGTGGGCGAGCTCGCGGCCGAGGCCGCAACCCTCAACCTGCGCTTCCTGGCGCCCCACGCGCTGAAGAGGCCGGCGGTCACCCTCAAGTGGGCCATGAGCCTGGACGGCAAGATCGCCACGGCGAGTGGCGAGAGCCAGTGGATCTCCTCGCCGGCCGGCCGGCGGTGGGCGCTCCTCGAGCGTGAGACCCACCAGGCGATCCTGGTGGGGAGCGGCACCGCCCTGGCGGACGATCCCCGGCTCAACCGCCGCATGGGGCGCGCCCCCGGCCCGATCGTCCGGGTGGTGCTCGACCGGCGCCTGCGGCTGCCGCCGGATGCGCGGCTGTTCACGGTACCGGGACCGGTGCTGGTGTACACTGCCGCGGGCGCCGACCCCGGCGCCGTCGCCGCGCTGGAACGGGCCGGCGCCACGGTGGTCGGGTGCCTGCCCGATCCTGGCTCCAGCTCCGGCCCGAGCTCCGGCCCGAGCTCCGGGTCACCCGCCGGGTCCGATCCCGCGAGCGGCCTGGACCCGATGCTCGCGGACCTCCTGGACCGGAAGGTCCAGAGCGTCCTGGTGGAGGGGGGCTCGCAGGTGGCCGGGGCCTTCCTGGCGTCCGGCCGGTTCGATCGCGTGGCGGTCGACTGCGCCCCCAAGCTGCTGGGCGGGGAGGGAGCGCCCGGCCCGCTCGGCGGCCCCGGCGTCGGGCGACTCGACGAAGCGCCCCGTCTCGACCGCGTGCGGATCCGGCGGCGGGGTGGAGATCTGATCCTCACAGGCTTGAGAGAAGGATGTTTACGGGACTTGTTGCGGAGCGTGGACACGTCCTCGGGGACCCGGCGCCGGCCCCCGGCGGCGGGGTGAGACTGACCATCGGCCACGGCGCGACCCTGGGGGAGCGCCTCACCCTCGGCGCGAGCCTGGCAGTCTCCGGCGTCTGCCTGACGGTGATCGAGAGCGGCGCGGACGGCACCTCCTCGACCGTCGAGATGGGGGAGGAGACCCTGGAGCGCACCACCCTGGGGGAGCTGGCGGACGGCTCCGTCGTGAACCTGGAGACCCCGCTGGCGGCGGGCGAGCCGCTGGGGGGCCACTGGGTCCAGGGGCACGTGGACGCCACCGTCCGGGTGGTGGACCGGAACGACCACGAAGAGCACAGCGTGATGACCTTCTCGCTGCCGCGGGACCTGGCTCCCTTCGTGGTGGACAAGGGCTCCGTGGCCCTGGACGGGGTGAGCCTGACGGTCACCGGGGTCGACCGGGACCGGTTCAGCGTCTGGCTCATCCCCCACACCCTGGAGGTCACCACGCTGGGGCTCCGCGCCCCGGGCGACCGGGTGAACTTCGAGGTCGACATCCTGGCCAAGTACGTCCACCGCGGGCTCCAGGCGCTGGTGCCCGGGTTCCTGGAATCCGGCGGCGACCGCGCCGGAACGGGATCGGACCCGGCGGAGCGCTGAGGGTTGGCGCGGCTCGCCTCGGAGCGCCGCGGTCCGCGACCGTCGGTCCAGCTCCCCGAGCCGGAGCGGCTCTGGGTCCGGTACGCGCCGCGCACGTGGCGGGCGGGTCCCGTTCCGGGTCCCGTCCCGGATCAGGATCCGGACCGGAGCCCGACCGGACCCGGCGCCTGGCTCGACCTGGCCCGGGGCCGGCTCGGGGCGCCGGGGACCGGCGATCCGCCGGAGCTCCCGGCCGGACCGTTCGACGACGTGCTCTACGTCCCTCCGGTCGACCCGCGGGACCGGGAGGCGCGGGCGCACCGGGACCGGGCGATCGCCGGGATCCTCGCCGACGGCACGCCGGTGCTGGTCCACCTGTTCCCGGGCGACCCCCCGCCGCCGGACGGGGCCACGCCGGTGGTCGACCTGCTCGGCGCGCTCCTGGCCCGGGACCCGCGGGTCCTCGGGGCGCTGCCGGAGGGCTCCGCGGCGGTCTGGCCCCTGATCGGCGGCCTGACGGACGGCGAGGCGCTCCGCGAGGAGTGGCTGGACCGGCTGGCGGAGGCCGGGGCGGCGGTGGTGCAACCGGTGGTGCCCGACCTGCCGCCGGAGGATCGCCGCACGCTGGCGGAGGGGCGGGACCGGCGGGTGTTCGACGCCCTGTTCCACGGCCGGCCGCCCGAGCCGCGCGGGTTCGCGCGGGCGGCGGCGCGGCGGGGCCTGGGGATCGTCCTGCCCCGTCCGCTGCCCCGGCCTCCGCTCCGGGGAGCGCGGCAACGGGAGCTCGGGGGGCTGCTGCTCCTCGCCGGGGACCTGTGCCAGCGGCTCGGCCGGGTGGGCCGGGGTCAGGCCCACTTCCGGGCCGCCCGGTGGGTCGACCGCACCCGCTACGACCTGCGGGTGCTGGCCCGGGAGGGGAACCTCGCGGTCATCCACTGGCTCGACCCGGCGAGCCGGGCGGTCGTCGAGGAATGGGCCGAGCGCGGGGCGTCGCCGATCGTCGACGGCCTGCTCGAGGAGTACGCCGGCCGGGACGCCCAGTGAAGCTTCGCCTCCAACCGACCAGAGCTCCGGGCGGCCCGACGAGAGCTCCGGGTGGTGGCGCCCCCTGCCTCCCCGCGAGGGGAGGAAGGGGGACGGGGGGTTTGGAGGGGAGATCCAGCAGACCGCGCCCCCCGCCTCCCCGCGAGGGGAGGAAGGGGGACGGGGGGTTTGGAGGGGAGATCCAGAGGATCGTCAAGGTTGATCGGAGCGGCGTTTTCGACGGATCGGGAAAACTAGACTCACTCGTCACGAACCCGGCATTTGTAGATGTCTAGGGAGCCGGGGCCGGCCGCCGAGGACCCCCCGCCGCCGCTCACCGCACGATGAACGTCGTCCGGTCGAGCCCCGTGTTGCCGTTGGACGGATCGTAGGCGTAGACCACCGCTTCGTAGACCCCGGGCCCGGGCGGGCTCCAGGTGGCCGCGAACTGGCTGGCGCTGCCGGCGTACTCGAGGGGCACCCGGGCCACCTCGCCGCCCTCGCCGTAGACGATCGCCCGCACCTCGTACCCGTCGGCGTCCCACAGTCCGCCGGGCGTGATCGGGCAGCCGCACATCATGGTCACGTTGACCTCGATGGCCACCGGGTCCCCGCCGAGCCGCACGTGAGAGGGCGGAGCCAGCACGTCCACCGCGAAGCCGGGCATCTCCAGCAGCAGGCCGTCCCCGCCGTCCACGTGCCGGCCCGGCACCACCCACTGGGTCGCCGAGACCTCGTTGGCCGCCTGGCGCTGGGCGAGCGGCCCCAGGGCGGTGACCCGCAGCCGCCGCGGCCGCTCCAGGTCGAGGACGGTCTCGAACACGCCCGCGCCCTCGGTCGAGAGGACCCGCGGTCGGACGTGGGCCTCGTTCATGATCCTGCCGGTGTCGCCGGTGGAGCCCCGGACCTCGCCCCGGGCCAGGATCTCGCCGGTGTCGGCGTCCTCGACGGTGACCAGGACTCCGCCCATGGAGGTGCCGATGAACTTGGCCCCCTTGCTGATCACCCGCACGGCGAGGCGGGTCTCCTCGGCGTGGGCGGGAGCCGGCACCGCGAGCAGGGCCGGCAGGGTGAGCAGGCAGAGGGCGAGGATGGTGATGGATCGTCGCATGGTGTCTCCTCCGGAAGCCGGTGGTCGGATGGTGATGGTCGGGCGGTCGTGATGGAGTCTCTCGGATCAGGGCGGGTCAGGCGCGGGGGATGTCGAACGAGAATACAGCACCCGACCCGCCCTCCCCGGTCTCCACGCGGATCTCGCCGCCGTGGGCCTCGACGATCCCCCGGGCGATGGCCAGGCCGAGCCCGGCGCCCCCTCGGCCGCCGAGCTCGCCGGGTTCTCGTCCCCCGGGCCGACCCCGCCGGAACGGGCGAAAGAGGTGCGGGATCTGCTCCGGGGACAGCCCCGGGCCGGTGTCGGCGACGGAGAAGCGCACGGCGCCGGTCCCGACCCGGTCCTCGAGGTGGGCTCCGAGCCGGATCGACCCTCCGGCAGGAGTCATCCGCACCGCGTTGCTCAGCAGGTTGGCGATCACCTGCACGAGCCGGGCGCGGTCGGCGAAGACGCACGCCTCCTCCGCGTCGTCCGAGGGTTCCCGGACCAGGTGGAGCGAGCCCTTCCGGGCGCGCGGCAGGAACATCTGGTAGACCTCGTCCAGAATCTCGCGCACCGGCACCGGGGCGGGCTCGACCGCCAGGCGCCCCTCCTCGAGCCGCGCGGCGTCCAGGAGGTCCCGGATCAGACGGCTCATCTGATCCGTGGAGCGCCGGATGGTCTGGACGGCGCGCCGGGCGGGGCCTTCCTGGGGGCACGACTCCTCCAGCACGGCGGTGCTCGTGACGACGGCGTTGAGCGGATCGCGCAGGTCGTGGGAGACGACCGCCAGCACCGAGTCGCGGGCCGAGAGGGCTTCCTGGGCCCGCTGGTACAGGCGGACGTTCTCGATGGCCACCGAGGCGAGCTGGGCGAGCTGCACGAGGAGCGCCTCGTCCTCCGCGGTGAACCGGCCCCGCCACTTGTCGAACACCTGGATCAGGCCCAGGGCGGCGCCGTCCCGGGCGGTCAGCGGGGCGGCGAGCACGCCGTGCAGGGGGGGCCGGCGGCCGGTCTCCTCCGCCCCGGCGGCGAACCCGGGCAACCGGGGATGCGCTTCCAGCTCCTCCCGGGTCATGCGCAGCGCCCGGCCCCGCGCGTGCACCAGCTCGGCGACGCCGCGGTCCTCCCCGTGGAGGATCCGGTCCCGGTACCGCGCGTACTCGTCCGAGAGCGACAGGGCGTCGAGGGGGTGATCCTGGTCGCGGTCCGCGGTCAGCCGGGTCACCGCCACGTGGCCGCCGACGAGCTCCCGCGCCCGGCCGGTCACGACGCCGAGCATCTCCTCCACGTCGCGGCTCGAGTTGATGGCGAGGGCGGCCTCGGTCAGGGAGGCGAGCTTGACCGAATGGGACCGGAGCTCGCGCTCGGTCTCCCGGGCGCGCTCCAGCTCTCGTGACTCCTCCTGCCGGCGTCCGGAGGCGGCGGATGTGGCGGGTGACCCCGCCGGCTCGGCTCGACCGCTGCGGTCGAAGGGTTCGCTCATGAGGTCGGTTTCCGGGGCGCGGTCGTCCGGGTCGCTCGGCTCGGGACCCGCGTCGTGCGTCCCCGCAAAGACGAAAGTCTAGCAGCCCGCGGCGAAAGTCTGCGGGGCGGCGACGTCTCCTTCCCCCTGGAGAAGGGGGAAGGGGATCGAGGGGATGTGGGGGTGATCCGGAGCCCCGTCCGGCCCGTCCGGCCGGGCGGCGCGCGGCGCGCGCTCCGGTGGTAGGTTGCCGTCATGAGAGGAAACCCGGCCCAGGCGGCGGACATCCTGGTCCACGGATTCGACGACTACCACCAGCGCTACCGGGCGGTCACCCGGCGCGCCCGGGAGCGCTTCGAGCGCCGGGAGTGGCAGGGCATTCGCCGGGACACGGTCGAGCGCCTCGGCCTCTACGACCGGTCCCTGACCGAGACCCTGGAGTCGCTCACCTCCCTGGTCGGGCCCGAGGTGGCCGACCCGGCGCTCCTCGGCCCCACCAAGGACGCCTACACCGAGGCGATCCTGGGCCGGCACGACTTCGAGCTCGCCCAGACCTTCTTCAACTCGGTGAGCCGCAAGCTGGTGCCCCACGTGGGGCTCGATCCCCGCATCGACTACCTGTCCCGGGACTTCCCCCTGCCGTTCCGCGGCTGGGAGATGGCGAGCGCCCGGATGTACGGGGTCCACCGGATCGACGCCCGCGTGCTGTGCAAGGTGCTGCGGGACGCGGGCCTCCGGGCGCCGTTCCGGGATCTGGAGGACGACGCGGAGCGGCTGGCCGCGCGGATCGACCGGGCCCTGGACGCCCGGTTCGGGTGCTCCGAGGTCGAGTCCCTCGACGTGCTGCGGCCCCTGTTCTTCCGCAACAAGGCGGCCTACCTGGTGGCCCGGGCCCGCCGCGGCGACCAGGTGATGCCGGTGGTGATCGCGCTGCTCCACGAGCCGGACGGCCTGTCGGTGGACGCGGTGCTGACCACGGAGGAGCTGGTCTCGATCCTGTTCAGCTTCGCCCGGTGGTACTTCCACGCCGAGGTGGAGAGCCCGCGGGAGGTGATCGGCTTCCTCCACTCCCTGCTTCCCCGCAAGCGGGTCGCCGAGCTCTACATCTCGCTCGGGTACCACAAGCACGGCAAGAGCGAGTTCTTCTCCGACCTGGCCGGGGTGATCGAGAGTACCCGGGAGCGCTTCGAGGTGGCGCCGGGAGAGCGCGGCCTGGTGATGTCGGTCTTCACCCTCGACTCGTACGAGTTCGTGTTCAAGGTGATCAAGGACTCCTTCCCGCCGGAGAAGTCCACCACCCGCGAGCGGATCCGGGAGAAGTACCGCCAGGTGCTGTTTCACGACCGGGTGGGACGGCTGGTGGACTTCCAGGAGTTCGACAACCTGATCTTCCCCCGCGAGCGCTTCGCGGAGGATCTGCTGGAGGAGCTCCTGGAGGACTGCGGCCGGACCGTGCGGCCGGAGGGCGACCGGGTGGTGGTGCGCCACGCCTATGTCGGCCGCCGGGTGGAGCCCCTCGACCTGTTCCTGCGGCGGGTTTCGATGAACGGAGAGCACGGGGCGGACGGGCAGCGGGAGGCGGTGGTGATCGACTGGGGCGACACCATGAAGGATCTGGCGGCGGCCAACATCTTCCCCGGCGACCTGCTGCTCAAGAACTTCGGCGTGACCCGCCACGGCCGGGTGGTGTTCTACGACTACGACGAGCTGATGCCGCTCGACGAGTGCCGCTTCCGGCGCATCCCCCCGCCGCGCGACCCCCACGAGGCGATGGCCGACCAGCCCTGGTTCTCGGCCGGCGAGAACGACGTCTTCCCGGAGGAGTTCGAGCGCTTCCTGGAGTTCCAGGGGCGGGATCGGGAGCTGTTCTACGCCCACCACGCCGACCTGCTCGGCGTGGAGTTCTGGCGCTCGATGCAGGAGCTGGAGCGCCACGGCGAGGTGATCGACTTCTTCCCGTACCCGGAGAGCGTCCGGCTGCGCCCGGCGAGCGAGCCGGCGGCGGTCGGCTAGCCGGCGCCGCCCAGCCTCACCCGGGCCACCACGCCCGAGCGGAGCCCACCGGACTCCGCCGCCGCGCCGTCCAGCCGGGCCTCGACGAAGACCATCCGGGAGGCGGCGTCGATCTCCGGGGCCACGTGGCGGACGGTGGCGGGGACCGGCGTCTCGACGCCGGCCAGCGAGACCGACACCGAAGCCCCCGTCTCCAGCGCGTCCGCCCGGTCGGCGGGGACCGCGAACCGCACGAACAGCTCGTCGTCGGCGATCAGCCGCACCACCGGGGTCCCCGGAGCCACGGTGGCCCCGGGGTCGAGGTGGCGCAGCGCCACGGTCCCCCGGAACGGCGCCCGGAGGACCCCGTTGCCCAGGAGCTCCCGGAGCCGCCGGACGCGGGCCCGTTGCTCGTCCAGCCGGGCCTCGGCGCCCTGGTGGGCCGCACGGGCCGTCTCCAGGTCGAGCGCGGTCTGCTCCAGCTCCTCGCGGGAGAAGGTCTCCGGAATGTTCTCCCGGCGCCGGTGGCGCTTCTCGGCCTCGCCCAGCTCCGCGGCGCGCCGGCTCAGCTCCGCGCGCGCCGCGCCGAGGGAGGCCTCGGCGGCGGAGAGCTCCTGGCGGAGCGGCTGGACGTCCACCCGGGCCAGCGCCTCCCCGCGCTCGACGCTGTCGCCCACGCGGACCTCGACGGACTCCAGCCGGCCGGCGAGGTCGGCGGAGACGTCCACGGTCTCCCGGGGCACCACCACCCCGAGGAACGGCTCCCGCTCGATGCTCGGGCGGTGGTCCGGGAGCGGAGCGGAAGCCCGCCCCGGGCCGGGCTCCGCCGGCCGGGCGGAGGCTTCGGCCGCGGGGGGCTCGTCCACCGAAGCCCCTGCCGGGGCCGGGTCGCCCGACGCCCGGCCGCAGCCGGCGACCAGGGCGAGGCCGAGCGCCAGGAGGGCCGGCATCGTGGAGACCGTCGCGCGGACCCGCGCCGGCGGACCCCCGCCGGTCGCTTGACCGCCGTCGAGCGTAAACCCTAGACTGAGCACTTACCTACTGTAGCAAGACCTTCTCCGGCATGCCGAGCCCTCGAGCCACCTCCGACGACACCCCCACGCTCCTGCTGGTCGGCTTCGGACCGGAGGCCCGGGCCTCGGTGCAGCGCCTCGTCGCCCGGGACCTGGAGATCCTGTCCGTCGACGAGGCCGCGGAGGGGCTCCGGCGGATCGACGAGCGGGAGCCCGCGGTGGTCTGCCTCGGCGCGGGCGTCCGGGGGGAGGACGCGCGGAGCTTCGTCGAGCGGGCGCGCGCGCGCCGCCCGGAGGCGGACACCGTCTTCCTGGTCCTCGCCGGAGGCCCCGAGCTGGGCCGGTTCCAGGACCTGATCGACCAGGACGCCCTGTTTTACCTCAGCCCGGAGCCGGTGGTGGACGACGACCTGGCCGCGATCCTCCGCAGCGCGGTGCTGCGCTGGTGGGGGCGCCGCCGGCGCCGGGAGACGCGGGGGGCTCCGCCCGCCGAGGAGACGGCCCCGGCGGTCTCCTCCC
>JASFUJ010000080.1:0-8914 GCA_050050355.1 Acidobacteriota bacterium | reverse complement strand
CAGGAGGTCAGGGCCTCGTGCTCCGCGAGGATCATCGCCAGGGTCGCCGGCTCCTCGCCGCGCGCCGAGGCGGCGGACCAGATGTCGAGCGTCTGGTCCTGGGCCTTGGCGGCCAGCAGGCGGGGCAGGACGTGGCGCTCGATGGCCCGGAACTGCTGGGGCGCCCGGAAGAAGTAGGACTCCTTGACGGTCACCAGGGAGATGAGCTGCTCCCATTCCCCCTCGAGCCGGCCGACGGCCAGGGCCCCGACGTACTCCGTGGCGTCGTGGTACCCGTGGGCGCGGGTGCGCCGGGCGGTGATCTCCTCCAGGAAGCCGTGCCGGGCCACCGGGATGCTGTTGCCGGTCTCTTCGCGGATCAGGAGGATCAACCGCTCGAGCGCCCGCCTCGGGACCACCGCGGGGCTCAGTCCCTTCACGGCGCGCCCCCGTGACGCCGCCGGCGGGGCTCCCGGCTCCCCGCCAGGTACCTGGCGATCTGGGACGGCGGCAGCTCGATCTCCGCCGCTCCGCGCTCGACCGCCACCCGGGGCATGCCGTGGACCACGCACGTGGCGGGATCCTGGGCGATGGTGAGACCGCCGGCTTTCCGCAGCTCGAGCAGCCCTTCGACCCCGTCGCTGCCCATGCCGGTGAGGATCACCCCGGCGGAGGCCGCCGGCGCGCTCCGGGCGAGGGACGACAGCAGCGCATCGGCCGACGGCCGGTGGCCCGATCGGGGCGGGCTGGTCCGGTCCAGGTGCAGGATGCCGCCGGGCGCGAGCGTCAGGTGGGCGTCCGCCGGGGCCAGGCGGACGGTCCCCGGTTGGGCCTCCTCCCCCTCCTCCGCCAGGCGGACATCCGGCACGAACTCCCGGTTGAGCCAGTCCGCCAGGCCGCCCTCGAACCCGCTGGTGATGTGCTGGACCACCAGGAACGTCATCGGAAAGTGGTCGGGCAGCGCGTCGAGGAGCTCCCGGAGCGCCGCCGGCCCCCCGGTCGACGCCCCGACGCCGACCCAGCGCACCGTGCGGGTGACGACCTCGACCGGCCGCGGGCGGCGCACGGGCCGCCGCTGCGGCTCGGTGCGGGCGGCGGCCGCCGTGCGCACCATCTCGGGGAGGGTGTCCGCGAGCTGGCGCCAGCTCCTGGTGTCCTCCGGCTTGCCCAGCACCTCGACCGCCCCCCGGCGCATGGCCTCGAAGGCGGTCCGCATCTGGTTGCGGTTCGCTCTCGACGAGAGCACCACGATCGGCGTGGGCCGGACCTGCATGATGCGTTCGGTGGCGGCGTAGCCGTCCATCCCCGGCATGACCAGGTCCATCAGCACCACGTCGGGCTCCACCTCCCGGACCATCTCGACCCCGGTCTCCCCGTCCGGCGCCTCGCCGACCACGTCGATGTCGTCGGTCCAGGAGAAGAAGCGCTTGAGGACGGCCCGGACCGAGGGCGAGTCGTCCACCAGCAGGACGCGGAGCTTCTCCCGTTCGTCCCCGTGGGAGGGGTCTCGGGAGGCGGGGCCGGGCGGCGGGTGCGTTCCGGTCACCGCTCGCCGCTGAGCCGGCGGACGAGGTCGACAAGCTCGCCGGCGTCCAGCCCCTGCTTGGTCAGATACGCATCGGCACCGGCCTGGAGACCCTCGAGGCGGTCCTCGGGCCGGTCCCGGGTGGAGACGACGATGATGGGCAACTGGGAGAAGCGGGGGATGTTGCGCAGGTGCCGGGTGAGCTCGTAGCCGTTCATCCCCGGCATCTCGATGTCGGTCACCACGCAATCGTACTCGTTCTCCCCCAGGTAGTTGAGCCCCTCGTCGGCGTCCGACGCCGCGGTCACGTCGAAGCCGGCGTCCTCGAGCAGCCGGCGCTCCATCTCCCGGGTGACCAGGGAGTCGTCCACCAGCAGCACGTTCACCCGTTCGACGGCCTCCTCTTCGACCACCACGCGCCGGGTGCTCCTGAGGAACTCCCGCTTGGCCAGGACCGCCGGCGACAGGACGCCGATCGGATCGCCGGAGGCGAGCAGGGCGAGCCCGTCGACCGCCTGCTCGACCTTCACCGCGCGGGTGACCGGACGCACCAGGACCTCCTCCTCCCCCTCCACGGAGTCGACCGCCAGGGCCAGGGGCTGCCCCGAGACCCTGCCGCGGAGCAGGAGCTGCTCGTCCGGAACCTGCTGCCCGAAGACTCGCGACAGGGGCACGAACGCCACCAGCCGGTCGCCCATCTGGATGAAGCTGCGGCCGTCGCGCTCCAGGACGTCCTCGGTGCGGAAGGTCTCGACCTTGCGGATCGGGGTCGACGGCAGGGCGAGACGGGTGCGGCCCAGCCGGATCAGCATCACCTGCTCGCCCCGGCGCGCCACCGGCACCTCCACCACCACGGAGGTTCCGGAGCCGGGGACGGCGGACAGGAAGACCTCCCCGCCGAGGCGGTTGACCGAGGAGGCGACCACGTCGAGACCGACGCCGCGGCCGGAGATCTCGGAGACCTTGCGGCGGGTCGAGAAGCCGGGCGTGAACAGCAGGCGGAAGATCTCGTCGCGGGTCAGGGAGTCGGCGGCCGCGGCGTCCACGATGCCGGCGCGCACCGCCTGGCGCACCACGGCCTCCGGCTCGATGCCGGCGCCGTCGTCCGCGATCGTCAGCCGCACCCGGCCGGCCTCCGGCTCGGCGGCGAGGCGGAGCTTGCCCACCGGGTCCTTCCCCGCCTTCTTGCGCTCGGAGGCCGCTTCGAGACCGTGGTCGACCGAGTTGCGCACCAGGTGGAGGAGCGACTCCTCGAGCTCGCGGGCGATCCGCCGGTCGAGGCGGGTCTCTTCACCCACGATCTCCACTTCGACCTCCCGCCCCAGGGACCTGCCGAGCTCCCGGGCGTAGCGCGCCAGGTGCAGCAGGTAGCCCCGCAACGGCTGGAGCTGGAGGGTCAAGAGCGTGTCCAGGCCGTCCTCGGCGGAGCGCAGGAGGCGGCGCTGGTTCGACTCCACGTCCACCGCCAGCCGGCGCAGCATGGTCCCGAGGACCGCCAGGATCTGCTTCGGCTGCTCCTCGCGCATGCCGTCCTCGGCCAGCCGGGCCAGGTCGTAGATGCGCTGGATCGGATTGCGCGCGGCGAGGGAGAGGATCCGCACCTGGGTGGCGTTGTCGGCCACCGCGTCGAGGGCGTCCGCGTCGACCCGCACGTCGGACCCGCCGAGCAGGGACTGGGCCGCCTGCTCCGCCGAGGCGGCGGTGCGCCGGTCCCCGGTCCGGTCGACCTCGGAGACGCCCACCGTGGTCGCATCGGGGTCCGCGTCGGCCGGCGCCGCCGCCCGCTTCTTCGGCCTGGGCTTCGCCGCCTTGCGGCCGGCGCTCTTCGTCTGGGCGTCGGTCCCGGACTCCGAGGTCTTCTTCTTCCCGGTCTTCTTGGTCTTCCCGGTCTTCGTCGTCTTCTTGGTCTTCTTGGTCTTCGTGCTCTCGCCGGCCTTCCCGGCGGCCTTCGAGCCGGCCTTCCCGGCGGGTCCGGCCTCCCCCACCTCCGGCGGCGCCTCGCCGGTCTCGGAGGCTTCGGTCACCAGGCGGAGCAGCTCGGTCTCGGGCTCCGGGTTGTCCCCCTCGGAGACCACGTCGACCATGCCCGACAGGCGATCGACCACGCGGGTCAGCAGCGGAGCGACCCCTTCGGCCTCCTGCTCCACCAGCTCCTCGGTGGCGTGGCAGAGCTCCGCGATCTGGCCGAGCTGGAGCATGCGCGCGGCCCCCTTGACCGTGTGCAGCTCGCGCTTCACCTGGATGGTCGCCTCCGCGTCCCCGGGCAGGCGGGGGACGAAGGTCGCCAGGCGCTCGAGCCGATCCCGGACCTCGTCGATGAAGAGGGGGATCAGCTCCTGGAGCTCGGGATCGAGCGGTCTCCTTGCCATCCTGCGCCGGCCCTCGCCGGTCAGATCTTGGTCCAGGAGTCAACGTTGACGTCGACGCCCAGCACACCGACGATGGTGCCGTCCTCGCTCTTGACCGGCGCGGCCACGGTGAAGCATTGGTCCCCGGACAGGAGCGACTCGTAGACCGGCGTGATGATCGTGCGCCCTTCGCGCATCACCCCCCGGAACCATGGACGCTCGGTGAGGCCCTCGCCGGAGCGCACCGACTCGGGCACCTCGCGGTCGCCGGCCACCTCGGAGTTGACCGTGATGGCGAGCTGGGAACCGCTCGAATCGATGACGTAGGCCAGCTCCACGTAGCCGTTGTCGGTGAGCATCTCGGAGAGCATCGCCTCGATCGCCTCCCAGGAGCCGAAGCGCTTGTGTACCTTGTCCCCCCAGCTCCCGGCCAGGCGCTTGAGGGAGTGGGGCGAGTCCAGGTGGAAGGACTGGGCGACGAGCTGGATGGCCAGCCCCAGATCGTTGAGCTGATCGGCCGTGCCGGAGAAGTCCTTGAGGCTGTCGGCCATCCGCTGGACCACCTGGCTGACCTCCTTGAGGGTCAGCACCACCTGGTCGGAGGCGGCGTTCTGCTGCTGCGTGGCCAGCGAGATCTCCTTCGCCACGCGCGCCGTGTCGCTCGACGCGGACTTGAGCTCGTCGATCGCCGCGGCCGCCGCGCGCGCCCGTTCGAGCACCCGGGCGGCCTCCTTCGAGCCCTCCTCCGTCGCCACCACCGTGGCCCGGATCGAGCTGGTGAACTCGTCCAGCAGGTTGCGCACCGAGTCCACCGACTCCTGGGATCGCTGGGCGAGGCGCCGGACCTCCTCGGCGACCACCGAGAAGCGCCGGCCGTGCTCGCCGGCGGCGGCGGCCTCGATCGCCGCGTTGAGCGACAGGATGTGGGTCTCCTGGGCGATGTCGGTGATCAGGTCCAGGACGCGGTAGATCTCCTTCGACCGGGTGCCCAGGGTGTCGGCGCGGGTGGCGATGCCGCTGATCCGCTTCTTGACCTCCTCGACCCCCTGGACGGCCTCGTCCACCGCCTCGGAGCCCACCGAGCCGCTGGCCTCGGCCTGGGCGGTCAGGTCCGCCTGGGTGGACGCGTTGTCGGCGATCTGGGCGGCGGTGCGGGCCAGCTCTTCCATGGCGGCGGTGATCTCCACCACCGACGCCGCCTGCTCGGACGAGCCGGACGCGAGCTCGGAGGCGATCTGGTTGACCGAGTTGGCCGCCGAGGCGACGTCGATCGAGCTGTTCTGGATCTGCTGCGCCAGGGCGTTGATGGCCTCGGCGGCGTTGACGAAGGCCTCCTGCAGCCCCTTGGGCAGGTTCTCCGCCTTGATGGTGCAGCTCACCAGGTCGCCCGCCCGCAGCTCGTCGAGACAGGCCACCAGACCCCGCTCGATGAGCCGGCGGCGCTCCTCGGCCTCCACCAGGTCGTCGGCCCGGCGCCGGTGGTCGCGGAACGCGACGAAGACGTAGGTCAAGAGGCCGATGATCGACAGCACCAGGAAGAGGCCGAACGGCCAGTCCGGGCCGCCGCCGGCGCTCGCGGTGATGAGCAGCAGCAGCCCGGCGAGCGCCAGGACCACGGTTACCCCGAGGCCCACCAGGGGCGCATCGAAGCGGTCAGTGCGAACGGTTATCGTCGTCGTCTCCATGCGAAGTCTCCGTAGGCCGGGTGGTGTCTCGCCGGAAGATCGCCGGGGGGCGCTCGGGATCGACCATCACCAGGGGGATCGAGTCGTGGACGGCGAGGCCGCCGGCCGTTTCGTTCCAGTACCGGGAGAGCACGCCCCCCGCGGGCCAGACGCGCAGATCTTCGATCACGCCCAGGACGTCGTCCGCGGTGAGCTCCTCCTGCCGGAGCCAGATCCGGTAGCCGTCACGGCCGCGGGTGACGGTGCGCACCTCGTCGTGGACGATCCCCCACAGGCCGCCGTCCCGGCGCATCAGAAGCACGCGCTCCTCGCTCACGGGCCGCTCCCGAGGGCCGACAGGCTGATCACCCGGACGGGACGGTCCCGAAGGCTGACGTCCCCCCGCACGATCCCCTCGCCGCCGGAGACGATCGCATCCGCCGCCACCGAGACCACCTCGAGGACCGCGTCCACCTGCAGCCCGACCAGCTCCCTGGCGCCCTCGGGTCCGGCCCAGGCGATCACCGTCACGGGATACGCGGGGTTGGGGCCGGGCGCGGCGCCGATCACGCGCGGAAAATCGAGCACCGGCAGCGGCTCGCCGCCGAATTCGGCGAGCCCCTTGAGCTCGTTGGACGCCCCCGGGAGGGGCGTGACCTGGAGCTCGCGCACGATCCGGCGCACCCGGTCCAGGGGGAGAATGCACCGGTCGTCTCCGGCCTCGATCAGCAGGTAGCGGTGCTCCCCGGCCGCACCGGCCTTCCCGGGGGTCACGGAGCACCTCGCGGGGGAGTCGGCTTCACTGTGCTCGCTCGATCCAGCATCCAAGACATTTCTCAACGGTTCCGCCGGGACCACCCCGGCGAGTGGTCAGGATAGGAGATTCCATCCGGCCTGGCAAGGCGACCCGCCGGCCCGTTCGGTGCCGGGCGGACGGCCTGTCCCGCTTCGCCGGGCTCGGGTACTGAGGGTTTGGTGGGCCCGGTATCGAAGCGACTTCGCGCATGAGGTCGAATCGATCCCGCGCAAGGACGCGCGGCCAGCCGGAAGCCCGGATCATGCGATCGCTCGAACGAACCGCACCATCACTCGATGCACTCGATGCACTCGATGCACTCGATGGCTCGAGAACGGATCGAGAGAAGGGGGACTTCATGACACACCGTCTACGACTGCTCGTCCTGGTGCCCGCGCTGGCTCTCTCCACCCTGCCGGCCGCGGCCCTGAACGGCCACTTCGTCCACGGGTTCGGTGCCCGCAACTCCGCCATGGGCGGGGCCGGCGCCGCCCTGGTCCACACCGACCCGCTCGTCGCCCTGGCGTTCAACCCGGCCGCCCTCACCGCGCTCGAAGGGGATCAGTTTCAGCTCAGTCTCGAGCTCATCGATGGGAACCCGGAGACCTCGTCGACCGTGCCCACCCCGTTCGGGCCGTTCAGCGGGACCACCGAGGACGACACCGGCGCGCAGCCGCTCCCGGCCTTCGGCTGGACGCGCCACGACCCGGGCAGCTCCTGGGCGGTCGGCTTCGGCTCGATCGCCATGGCCGGCTTCGTCACCGACTACCCGCAGGATTCGGCCAACCCGATCCTCCTGCCCCAGCCCCAGGGCTTCGGCCGGGTGAACTCCGAGTACCAGTACCTGCGCATCCCGCTGAGCGTCGCCTACCAGGCGAGCCCGAGCCTCTCGATCGGCGGCGCGCTCACCCTCGGCTACGCCCGGCTGGGCGCCACTCCGGCCCCGTTCGCCGCGCCCGACTGCTCCAGCCCGACCGACTGCTACTACCCGGCGGCCAACCAGGAGGGCGCCTTCGGCGGCGGCTTCCAGGTCGGCCTCCACTGGCGCGTCACGCCGGAGTGGTCCTTCGCCGCCTCCTACACCAGCGAGCAGTCGTTCGAGGATTTCGAGTACCACTCCGAGGTCGCCAACCCGAACCTGCCCACCTTCGGCTCCGACCGGTCCTTCGAGTTCAACGTCGACGTGCCGGCCCAGCTCACGGTGGGCGCCGCCTGGGCGCCGACCTCGAACGTGGACCTGGCCCTCGACGTCCGCTGGATCGGCTACGACGGCGTCGACGGCCTGGGCACGGCCGGATTCAACCCGGACGGCTCGGTGCGCGGCTTCGGCTGGGACGACATCACCGTGGTCGCCCTGGGCGGCGAGTGGCGGGTGGGAGCGCACTGGGCGCTGCGCGCCGGCTACAACCTCGCCGAGAGCCCTATCGATGAGGACCTGGTCGCGGCGACCACCCCCGCTCCGGCGACGTTCGAGGACCACGCGACGTTCGGCATCGGATACCGCCTGGACGATCGGCTGAGCCTGGACCTGGCCTACTACCGAGCCTTCGAGAACGAGGTCTCCGGGCCGCTCGTCTCCCCGGCCGGTCCGATCCCCGGGACGACCGTCACCCAGTCGAACGAGTCGGACTCGGTGGTGACCACGCTCGGTTTCAGCTTCTGAGGTGATCCGGAGACGGTGTCCCGCTTCACTCCCGCTGGACACTGGGCTCTACGTGGGAGGGGGGACTCCCGCGCGATCGCTCGGGACCGACCCTCCGACACGCTGGCTGCGAGAGCGACTTGATCTTGATGGACTGCGGACCGGGAGCTGAACACCCGGGCAATGAAGAGGAGCTGCCGAGATGAGCGCGAAGTACAAAGTGGAGACGACCGACTACGGCCTCAAGCTCTCCGTCCTGGGCTTCATCAGCGAGGACGAGGTTCGGGCCATGAACCAGGAGATCGAACAGCAGGGCTCGGGCCTGGCCGACGGCTTCGGCGTGGTGGTGGACATGCGCGCCAGCCGGGCCTTTTCGAACGAGGTGGCCGAGCTGATGAAGGAGCAGATCGGGATCTGCATCAAGACCGGCATGTCGCGCGGGAGCGTGGTGCTCCAGAGCGCCATCATGACGCTCCAGGCCCGGCGCCTGATCACGGAGACCAATCTCTCCGACAGGGTGCGGTTCATCGACGCGTCGGCGGACACCGAGTGGGAGAAGACGGCGATCGCCTGGGCCGACCAGGGAGTCGAGCCCCCGGATCGCGCCACCGGCGCGGCCTGAGGAGAGCAGCAGAAGGCAAAAGACGGTTCGGAGGACCGAAGGACTGGAAACCGGGCGGGGCGTGCCGTGAGGCTCCCTCGCCGTCCTTCGTCGCGTAGCGAGCGGTTGCAGTATGGAGTTTTCGAGACGGGCGGGGTTCCCATCGCGGGGACCTCGCCCGTCGTGTTGTTCCGGGCCGAGACGGCCCGCACAGCGACCGACCCCCCGTTCCCGACACCCCGTCGCGAGAGCCGCGAGGGTGGGTCGCATCGGCCCACCGCAAGGGAGGAACGACCGAGGCGTACCCGCAGCGGTACGTCGCAGGGAGAGACGACCGAGGACGGGCCGAGACGGCCCGC
>JASFUJ010000079.1:0-8950 GCA_050050355.1 Acidobacteriota bacterium | reverse complement strand
CGATCGCCTCGTCCACCCACGGCTCGGTGGCGTGCGCCGTCTCCCGGCGGACGCGCCGGAAGAGACGGTACACGCGCCAGGCGTACGCGGCGAAGCCGCTCAACGTCACGATGGATTCGAGCGCGCGGCGGGGGTAGAAGACGACAGGGTTCTCTCGGGGGAGGGCCGGGCGACGCTCGGTGCGGACCTTCCGGCGGATGAACCCACCCTGCAGAGGATGGACCTTCAGATAGCGGTAGCAACCGTAGAACTGGAGGGAGAGCTCGAAGATGCGTTTCGGATTGCGTCCGGCGGCCGCCGTGCGACGCATCAACGTCTCGAGGTGGTCCATCGAGTAGTAGGCGTCCCAGGCCCGATCGTAGATCGCGCGCCACTCCTCGACGCTCATCTTCGGGTGCGTCGTGCAAACGTGCTCCAGGTCGTAGATGTTCATGTCGGGGTCAAGAGGAGCGCCGGCGGCCTGGAGCTCCTTGTGATCGGCCGATCCGGGGAGCGGCGTGAGACAGAAGAACTCGAGGATGTCGACAGGGAGCTCGCGCTTGACCGTCTCGATGTCCTCGAGGATCCGCTCCGGCGTGTCGGCGGGAAACCCGAGGATGTAGCCGCAGTAAGTGGTGATCTTCCTCTTCTTCCACGCCAGCAGCATCGCGCGGTACTCGGCGACCCGGTTCTGCCGCTTCTGCGCCGCCTGGAGGTTCTCCGGGTTGACGTTCTCGAGGCCGATGAAGACGCGCGACACACCGGCCTTCTTCGCCTTGTCGACGAATCTCGGGATCTTGTGGCAGAGGGTATCGACCTGAATCGTGAACTTGAGCTCGACGCCCAGCTCCTCGCGCAGCGCGGCGATGCGATCGAAGATCGGCTCCCAGTTGCGGTTGCGCGCGAAGTTGTCGTCGGTCAGGAAATAGTGCCGGATTCCGTGCTCCAGGTTGGCCCGGATCAGCCGCTCGACGTCGTCCGCGCCCCTGTGTCGGGACCTGCGCCCCTGCACGTTGATGATCGTGCAGAAGCTGCACTGGAACGGGCAACCGCGGCCCGCGTCGAAGGTGCCGGGGACCGGTGCGTAGCGGCGCGCGACGGCTCGGGGAAGCCGAGGCATGACCTGGCCTTCGAGCTCCGGAAGGTCGGCCAGGTGGTCGTACAGCGGCCGAAGCTCGCACCGGTACGCCGCGCGCAGAAGGTCGTCGAACCGTCCCTCGGCCTCTCCGGCGAAGAGGGTGATGCCGAGGTCCATCGCCTCCCGGATGTCGGGCGGAACCTCGGGCAGCATTGCCAGGCAGCCGCTCACGTGGAACCCGCCGACCGCCACCTGGAGGCCGGCGGCGCGGAAGCGGCGGGCCATGTCCATGCAGCGAGGAAACTGATTCGACTGCACGCCGACCATGCAGACGATTCCGCCGTCGCGGCGGAGGCGCCGGATGATGCGGCGGACCGGGATGACCGTGTTGGTCTCGTCGTAGGCGCTGATTTCGATCTTCACGTCCTCGCCGAGGACGCGGTCGTCCGCCGCCTGCTCTGCCAGGCCGTACAGGCAGGCGAGCGAGTTCGACGGCACCCAGGCCTTCCTCCACTGGATGACATAGCCGTCATCGTCGTAGTGGGACGGCTTGATCAGCTCGACGTGAAACCGCTCGCGGGCACGGGCCACGTTGACCATGGGCATCTCCTGATCCGGGAACCGACCGAGTGAAGACCTCGCGGACGGCACCCGGCTCGGTCTCGCCCGCGGGCAGGGAACGGTACCCTTGACTGATGCGTTGCGCCCATCGTACCGCATGCGCGCGCCCGGTCGCGGTCGCAAGTGGGGTGGCACGTTCCCCGGTCGCAAACGGGGTGGCACCTTCCACCGGCACCTTCCACCGGTCGCAAATGGGGTGGCACCTTCCACCTTCGGAGTGGCACTCTCCCCGGCGGGTGGCTCGGGCTCAGGCCGGGGCCGGCCCGACCCGTCAGCGCAGGAGCTTTCGCTCCCTGGCCGCCGCCTCCAGCTCCCCCTGGAACTTCGGGTCGGCGATGGAGATCAGCGCCTCGGCCCGCTCGCGCAGGTTCTTGCCGAACAGGTTCGCCACGCCGTGCTCGGTCACCACGTAGTGCACGTCCGCCCGGCTGGTCACCACGCCGGCGCCCTCCTTGAGCACCGGCACGATCCGTGACGTCTCCCCCTTCCGGGCGGTGGACGGCAGGGCGATGATCGGACGGCCGCCGCGGGAGCGGGCGGCGCCGCGGATGAAGTCCACCTGGCCGCCGAAGCCGGAGTAGATGTAGGAGCCGATCGAGTCCGAGCAGACCTGACCGGTGAGGTCCACCTCGATCGCCGAGTTGATCGCCACCAGGCCGTCGTTCTGGCTGGAGACGAACGGGTCGTTGACATAGTCCACCGGGTGGCCCTCGATGAACGGGTTGTTGTCGATGAACTCGTAGAGCTCCTCGCTGCCGAGGGCGAATGTGATCACCACCTTGCCTTCGTGGATCGTCTTGCGACCGCCGGTGACGATGCCCCGCTCGATGGCCCGCATGGCGCCGTCCGAAAGCATCTCGGTGTGGACCCCCAGCTCCAGCGGGCCGTCCAGGTTCCGGTAGACCGAGTCCGGGATGCCGCCGATGCCCATCTGGACCGTCGCGCCGGGCCGGATCAGCTCGACCACGTGGCGCCCGATGGCCTCCTCCACCGCGGTGGCGGGCGGCGGGGTGAGGGTCGGCAGCGGCTCGGTCTCCTCCACCAGGGCGTCCACCCGGCTCACGTGGATGAACGAGTCCCCCAGCACCCGGGGCATCTTCTCGTTCACCTGGGCGATCACCGTCTTCGACGTCTGGCACGCCGCCTTCGAGGCCAGCACCTCCACCCCCAGGCTCATGAAGCCGTGCTCGTCCGGCGGCGAGACCTGGATCATGGCCACGTCCAGCGGCACGATCCGCTCCTGGAACAGCCGCGGGATCTGGTAGAGGAAGATCGGCACGTAGTCCGCCCGCCCCTCGTTGACCGCCTTGCGGTCGGCCGGGCCGACGAAGAGCGAGTTGTGGCGGAAGTGGCCGGCGGCCTCGGGCGAGGACAGAGGGTCGTCCCCGAGGAGCAGCACGTGGTTGAGCTGGACGTCGTCGAGCTCCTCCCGCCGCGCGGCGAGGGCGCGCACCAGCGCCTGGGGGATGGCGGCGTTGCCGCCGTAGTAGACCCGGTCGCCGCTCCGGATGCGGGCCACCGCCTCGGAGGGCGAGCAGAGCTTCGAGCGGTAGGCGGTGTGCCAGCTCATGACGGCGCCTCCCCGCCGGCCGCGAGGGCCTCCTCGAGCGGCGTCAGGAGCAGGTCCAGCGCCTCCGCCGCCCGGGGGTGGACCAGCGCACCCCGGTAGAGGTAAGCGCCCCGGGCCAGGCCCGGCTCTTCCCGCAGCGCCCGGTCGACGCCCCGCTCGGCCAGCAGGGTCACCGCCGGCAGGGCGGCGCTCGCCAGCGCCCGCGACGCGGTCCGCGGGATGTCGGCGGTCATGTTGGGCACGCAGTAGTGGGTCACCCCGTGGACCCGGAAGGTCGGGTCCCCCAGGGTCGTCGGCCGGCTGGTCTCGACGCAGCCGCCCTGGTCGATCGAGACATCGATGATCACGCTCCCCTGCTTCATCGCCCGCACCATGTCCTCGGTCACCAGGAAGGGCGCCCGGCCGCCGGGGACCAGCACGGCGCCGACGACCACGTCGGCGATCGCGGTGAAGCGCTCCAGCCGGTCGAGCCCGGCCACCGCCGTGACCACGCCGGGCACCGCGGCACTCAGCCGGCGCAGGCGGCGCAGCTCGGCGTCCACCACGATCACGTGGGCGCCGGCGGCGGACGCCTGGCGCGCGGCGGCGGTGCCCACCGTGCCGGCGCCGAGCACCAGCACGGTCGGCGGCGGCACCCCGGGCACCTCGCCCAGCAGGATGCCACGGCCCCCGGCCTCGTTCTGCAGCAGGTGGGCCGCGGTGTGGACCGCCATCTGCCCGGCCATCTCGCTGAACGGCACCAGCACCGGCAGCGAGCCGTCCCGGTCGGCCACCACCTCGTAGCCCACCAGGGTGAGCTCCAGCTCCATCAGGCGCTTGACCGTCTCGCGGGGGGTCACCGCCAGGTGGTGGAAGGCGCAGATGGTCGAGCCCGGGCGGAGCAGGTCGAGGTCCTCCGGGTCCAACAGGCCTACCCGGCAGACCACCTCCGCCCGGCGGTAGGCCTCCTCCCGGTTGTAGACGATCTGGGCGCCGGCGCGCTCGTAGTCCCGGTCCGCGAAGTGGGCGTCACCGCCGACGCCCCGCTCGATGACCACGGAATGACCGAGCCGGGTCAGCCGGCCGACGGCGGACGGGGTCAGCCCGGCGCGGTGCTCGTGGCGATGGGTCTCTCTGGGAACTCCGATGATCATGTTGGCTCCCTTCCTCCCCTCCTCGAAACCCTACCAGCGCTCCGGGCCGTTGGGAACGCCCTGATTTCCACCGGAATCCCTGCTATGATGAGCGTTCCCACTGTGCCCCGAACCCCTCCCCAGCAGCGCGAGACCGGCCCGTCCGGCCCGTTCGAAGACCGGATCGCCTGGGTCACCGGCGCGTCGTCCGGAATCGGCGAGGCGCTGGTCCACGCCCTGGACCGGCGCGGCGCCCGGGTGGTCCTCTCGGCGCGGCGCGAGGAGCGGCTCCGCGCGGTCCGCGACGCCTGCGAGCACCCGGACCGGCACCTGGTGGTGCCCCTCGACCTGGGCGATCCCGGGAGCCTGGAGGCCGCCGCCCACCGGGTGCTGGAGCGCCTCGGCCGGGTCGACCTGCTGATCCACAACGGCGGGGTGAGCCAACGCTCCCTGGCCGAGGAGACCGACCCGGCGGTCGACCGGCGGCTGCTCGACATCAACTTCCTCGGCCCGGTCACCCTCACCAAGGCGGTCCTGCCGTCCATGCTCGAACGGGGCGAGGGGGACGAACACGGTGGCGACGGCGGCCGGATCGTGGTGATCTCCAGCCTCGTGGGAACGTTCGGGACGCCGCTCCGCTCCGCCTACTCGGCGTCCAAGCACGCTCTCCACGGCTTCTTCGAGTCCCTGGCCGCGGAGGTCGCCGACCGGGGCGTCCGGGTGACCATGATCTGCCCCGGGTTCATCCGGACGGACGTCTCGGTCAACGCCCTGACCGGCGACGGCTCCCCCCAGGGGACCATGGACCGGGCCCAGGCGCGGGGGATGGCGCCCGAGGAGTGCGCCCGGCGCATCCTGCGGGCGGTCGAGCGGGGGCAGGCCGAGGTGCTGGTGGGAGGCAAGGAGCGCTTCGCGGTCCACCTGAAGCGGTGGTTCCCGGGGGTGTTCCGGTGGCTGATCCGGCGGGTGAAGGTGACGTAGGCCGTTCGGCCGGCTGAAGCCGGGAAGGGTGGCTCGCTCCGCTCGCATTGCGGCCGGCTGAAGCCGGCCGCTTCGAGCCGGACGGTCACCATCGAACCCCATCTGAAGCGGCCGGCTTTCGCCGGCCGAACGGGCCGCAGGCCCCACCCCACCGGCCTCAGCCGGCCGACTGCGAGCGCCTGCGCCGGAGGACGGGGCGGCCGAGGAGCTCCTCGGCGTCGGCGGTGAGCAGCGGCCTCGAGAAGTAGTAGCCCTGGGCCAGGGGGCACTGGAGGCGGCGCAGGATCTCCTCCTGGTCGGCGGTCTCCACGCCCTCGGCGATGACGTCCATGCCGAGGTTGCTGGCCAGGGTGACGATCGACTCCACGATCTCCCGGTTGCCGGTCTCGTCCCCCATCCCCGCCACGAACGAGCGGTCGATCTTCAGCGCCTGGATGGCGAAGCGATGGAGGTAGGAGAGGGACGAGTAGCCGGTGCCGAAGTCGTCGATGTGGATGTTGACCCCCAGGCGGCGCAGCCCGGAGACCAGCTCCACGTGGCGCTCGGCGCCCTCCATCAGGGCGCTCTCGGTGATCTCCAGGTTGAGCCGCGCCGGGTCCGCCCCGCTGTCCTCGATCACACGCCGGATCCGGCCGAGGAAGTCCGGCTGGCCGAACTGGCGCGCCGACAGGTTGACGCTCAGGAACGGCGCCCCGTCCCCGAAGCGATCCTGCCACGCGCGGAGCTGCCGGCAGGCCAGGCCCAGCACCTGCTCGCCGACCCCGAGGATCAGGCCGGTCTCCTCGGCCGTGCCGATGAAGTCCGACGGCTCCACCAGCCCCCGGTCCGGGTGGCTCCAGCGCACCAGGACCTCGAAGCCCACCACACGGCCGGAGTGCAGCTCCACCACCGGCTGGTGCAGGATCGCGAACTCCTCCCGATCCACGGCGCGGCGCAGGTCGGTCTCCAGCTTCAGCCGGGCCACCGCCTCGGCGTGCATGGTCGGGTCGAACACGCGGCAGCCGTCCCCGCCGTCCGCCTTGGTGCGGTACATGGCGATGTCGGCGTCGCGCAGGATCTCCTCGGCCGTCTCGTAGCGGCCGTCGGAGAGCACGATGCCGATCCCGGCGGTCAGCACCACCTCCTGACCCTCCACGTCCAGGGGGACGCCGAGGGCCTCCTGGATGCGCCCCGCGATCACCCGCGCGCTCTCCTCGTCGGTCACGCCGTCCAGGAAGACGATGAACTCGTCGCCCGCCAGCCGCGCCACCGCGTCCCCGGTGCGCAGACAGCTGCGCAGGCGCCGGCCCACCTCCTGGAGCACCCGGTCCCCCGCCAGGTGGCCGAGGCTGTCGTTGACCAGCTTGAAGCGGTCCAGGTCGAGGAAGAGCACGGCGAAGCCGTAGGCCGGGTCCCGCGTGCGCCGCTCGAAGGCCCGTTCGAGGGTGTCGCTGAACAGGGTCCGGTTCGGCAGACCGGTCAGGCCGTCGTGGAGCGCCGCGTGGCGGAGCTGCTCCTCGGCCAGCTTGCGCTCGGTCACCTCGATCTGGGAGCCGGCCATCCGGTAGGGGAGGTCCTCGTCGGTGCGCACCGCCGTCCCGCGGACCAGCATCCAGGGGTAGGTGCCGTTACGGTGCAGGATCCGGTGCTCGTTCTCCAGGTGGGCCGTGCGCCCCTCGAGATGGGCCTCGAGGGCCCGCTCGAGGCGCGAGCGGTCCTCCGGGTGCACCCGCCCCAGCCACTCCGCCGGGCTGGAGCCGATCTCGTCGTCCGCGTAGCCGAGCATCTCCTTCCAGCGCGGGGAGTAGAACACCCGGTCGTCCTCCAGGTCCCAGTCCCACAGGCCGGCGCCGGCGCCGGAGGCGGCCAGCGCATAGCGCTCCTCGCTCCGCCGCAGGGCCGCCTCGGCCTCCTTGCGGACGGTGATGTCGCGGTAGATGCCGTAGAGCGCCACCTGGCCGTCCTCGGTGTGGATCGGCGTGCCGAGGATCGACACCTGCACCTCCGAGCCGTCCTTGCAGCGGCGCATGGTCTCCACGTTGATGGTCTCGCCCCGGGCCGCCCGGAAGCTGAGCTCGGAGGCCTGCTCGCGCAGGTGATCCGGTGCGATCAGGTCGTTCACCGGCCGCCCCACCGCCTCGTCCGCGCTGTAGCCGAACAGGCGCTCGAACTCCGGGTTGACCCGCTGCACGCGCTCCCGGTTGTCCAGCAGGACCACCGCCTCGGGGGCGGCGGTGAAGAGCTGCTCCAGGTAGGCCGTCTCCAGCCGGAGCCGGCGCTGGGACTCCTGGCGCTCGGCCAGAGAGCGGCCGGCGAAGACCACGGCCAGGAGCACCAGCACGCTGACCACCAGGCCGGTCAGATCCTGCCCGAGATGAACGCCCCCGTTCCCGCCCTCACCCCCACCGGAGCGGACCGCGTCGACCACCTTCAAGACCTGGTGGATCGCCAGCGACGCCGGCAGGGCGACGAAGAAGGCGAGGCGGCGATCGCGCAGGTGGTGCAGCAGGACCACCGCGCACACGGTGGCCGCCACATCGGCGACGAGGGCAAGGCTGGAAAGGAGGCTCATCGCTGAACCGGGTTCTGTGGCAGGAACCGCCCGAGTCTTCAGCCGGGCGCGACGACTGGACACGGCGACCGGGTGCAGCGGATCGGCGGCGAATCGAGAGCACAGTACCACAGGCGGAAGCGGCCCCTCTCCGCCGGCCCCGGATAGGATCGGCCCCATGGTCCGCCTCCGCACCGCCCTCCCCCCGGCCCTTCTCGCGACCCTCGTTCCCCTGGGGGCCGCCCTCGGCGGATGCGGCGTCCCGGACCGCCCGCCGGAGGCCGGCCTGTCGGTGACGGAGGCCCTCTCCGGCGACGCCGCCGGCCACGACCGGGCGCTCGAGCCCCGGCCCTTCTCCTTCCCCGCCGACCACGCCGCACACCCCCGGTTCCGGACCGAGTGGTGGTACGTCACCGGCAACCTGGACGCGGCCGACGGCCGGCGCTTCGGCTATCAGCTCACCTTCTTCCGCAACGCCCTCGCTCCGCCGCCGGAGCCGGGCTCCGGGGTCGGAAACTCCGGGAGCCCGACCACCGGAGCCGGAGCCGCCGAACGCCGGTCCGCCTGGGCCACGCGCCAGGTCTGGTTCGCCCACTTCGCGGTCACGGACGCCGCGGCCGGCCGGTTCGTCTCCGGCGAGCGGCTCGTCCGGGGGGCCGCGGGCCTGGCGGGGGCGGAGCTCCTGGCGGACGGCCGGGGCCTCCGGCTGCACGTGGCCGACTGGTCCGCCGAGACCGCCGGCGACGGCGGGTCAGCCGAGGGCGGCCCGGCCGCGGCGGGCCTCCTCCCCCTCCGCCTTCGCGCCGCCGAGACGGGCGGCCGCGGACGGACCGCCGTCGGCCTCACCCTCGGCCCCGGCAAGCCGCCCGTGCTCCACGGGGACCGGGGCCTGTCCCACAAGGGTGGCGCCCCCGGCAACGCCTCCTACTACTACTCCTTCACCCGGCTCCCCACCTCCGGGACCCTCGAGGTCGACGGCGAGCGCCTGGCCGTGACCGGCCTCTCCTGGATGGACCGGGAGTGGAGCACCAGCGCCCTGGACGAGGACCTGGTTGGCTGGGACTGGTTCGCCCTCCAGC
>JASFUJ010000078.1:0-8981 GCA_050050355.1 Acidobacteriota bacterium | reverse complement strand
GCCCGGAAGATCTCCCGGTCCGGGGTGCCGAAATCGATGAACCGGCCTCGCTCGGTGAGCTCCCAGGCGTAGATCCCGCCGCCCGCACCCACGTACGGCGAGACCGCCGCCCGCGGCGCGAAGCGGAGCATGAGCCCCGCGGTGAACGAGGCCACGTCGAGCGTCGCCTCGTGCCGGATCTCCCGGTCCAGCGTGTCGACGAAGTCCAGGTAGTTGCGCGTGTCCTGCCCCTCGTAGCCGCTGGCCGAGATCATCAGGGCCAGGTGCTCGCCGAGGCCCAGCCGGTAGTCGATCCCGAGGATCGTGTCCTCGAAGTCCTCCGGAGCACCGCTGAACAGCTCCGCCGTGTCGTTCCAGTACGCGGACTCTCCGTCCGGCTCGAACAGGCCGGCCCGGAAGCGCAGGGTGTGGTCCCGGTGGGAGTACTGCGCGGCGGCGGGGGCCGCCACGACGGCTGCGAGAAGCACCGCCAGGAGGGCGGCGCCGACGGTCGGTCGATGCAAGCTCATGGGTCTCTCCTCGATGTGGTCGTTTGCGGCGGCCTCCGGCCTCGGCCGGAAGCTCCGCCGAAGGTTCCGCCGGAATTCACAGCAACTCCGATGCCATTGCGGGCGTGCCGCCGAAAACGGGTGCGTCCGCGCACCGCCGGCGCCCACGGCCTCCGATCCCCGGGGCGGGTGACCTCTCCAGAGGACACCCGCCGGAGGCGACGGAGGGTCCATCCGGAGGTCGGACCCCGGACTCGAACGCCGGCGTCAGGATCCGGGCTCCGGGGCCTCCCGGAGAGCCGGCAGCCGCCAGACGTAGGGCGGCGGGCGGCGGTCGGAGGGAGAGCCGCCCCATCGCCGTTCCCAGGCGGCCGCGGCGGCCGGATGGCTGAGCACCAGCGAGCCGTCGTCCCCGAGCCCGATCTCGACGGGGCTCTCCGGACCGGCCTCCGGAGCCGGGCCGTCCGGACCATCAGGGCCCGGCCGCGGGCCGCGGGCCGCGGAGTACGCTCCCCGGGTCAGCGCCTCCAGGCGCGCCTCGACCGCCAGACCGGCCAGGCGGCGCGCCTCCCGCGTCGCCCGCAGCCGGTAGACGGCGTCCGTCAGGTTCGGGATCGATGGCTCGTGCCCCGCCCCCCCCGGCGCGGCCGTTCCGCCCGCCAGGAACACCTCCGGATCCCGGCTCGCCTCGGCCAGCCACCGGAAGGACTCCAGGGCCGAGGCGCGCGCGAGGTCCCGGAGCCAGGGGGCGAGCCGCTCCCATCCCCGGCTCGCCTCGGCGGCCTCGTCGCCGGCTCCGTCGGTGGCCAGCCCCCGGACGGTGCGGACGAAGCGCTCGGTGGCGGGATCCCGGCCGTCCGCGGCCAGCTCGGTGCGGAGCCGCTCGAGCGCGGAGCGGGGGGTCTCCCCGGAGGTCACGAGCCGGTGCACCCCGCGCAGGTAGAGCGTCTCGACGGCGTCGCCGATCAGCAGGTGAAAGAGCTCCGGCTCGCGCTGGAGGGCGCCGGCGAGCCCGCCGAGCGCCGTCACGCTGCGCCCGGCCTCGACCGGCGCCCCGTCGGCCGCCAGCTCGGCCCGGGCGAGGAGCAGCTTCGAGGCGTGGAGAAGGGTGATGAGCCGGCGCGAGACCTCGTCGGTCCGGAGCAGGGGCTCCGGCAGCCGGAGCCCCGCCGACGTTCCCGCCCGCTCGACGAGCACGAGGGCTTCGCTCTCGCGGCGGGCGAGGCCGGTCACCAGGTTCCGGTCGGCGGCGCTCCAGCGCTCGGGGGGGAGGGCGGCGATCTCGTGCAGGCGGTCGCGCTCCGTCCGGGACAGGGAGAGGGCGTCCAGCCCGTCGAGCAGCCACCGTCCCGCGGGGGTGTCCCGCCCGCCCGGCGGTCCGGCCGGCGGCTCGACCCGGTCGGGGGAGCCCACCGACTCCTCGAAGGCCCGCTCGGCCGCCTCCAGCCGCCGGTGGGCCCACCACGTCAGCGCCAGCCAGAGGGCGAGCGCCGCCCCCAGGGCGACGCAGGCGGCGACGGACACGGTTCGCGCCGGAGGGAGTCGAGCCTTCATCGGTGGCGCGATGATACCCAACCCGGACGGCGCTCTCCTTCCGATACACTCCCTGCGCCATGCGATCCTTCCGCCTCGGAGACTTCGACTGCACCCTGATCAACGACGGCACCTTCGGCCTCGACGGCGGCGCCATGTTCGGCGTCGTGCCGAAGCCGCTGTGGGAGCGCAAGAAGCCGGCCGACGAAGGCAACCGCATCACCATGGTCACCAACTGCCTGCTGGTGGCCCGCGGAGACGACCTGCTGCTGGTGGACACCGCCATCGGCGACAAGGGGGACGAGAAGTTCCAGTCCATCTTCCGGATCGACCCGGGCCGCCGCACGCTCCTCGAGGCCCTGCGGGAGGCCGGCTACGAGCCCGGGGACGTGACCCACGTCCTCCTCTCCCACCTCCACTTCGACCACTGCGGCTGGAGCACCAGGGACCGGGGCGGCAAGCTCGTGCCCACCTTCCCGAACGCCCGCTACTGGATGGAGCGGGGCGAGGTGGAGCACGGCCGCAATCCGAACCCCAGGGACCGGGCGAGCTACGACCCCCGCAACTGGGAGCCCCTGTTCGAGGCGGGCGTGGCAGAGCTGTTCGAGGACGAGGCGGAGCCGATCCCCGGCGTGCGGCCGGTCAAGGCCCCGGGCCACAACCGGGACATGTGCGTGGTGGTCCTCGACGGCAGCGAATCGACGCCGGCGGGGCGCGGGGTGGACACCGAGGACAAGGCCATCTTCCTCGCCGACCTGGTGCCCACCCGGGCCCACGTCCCGACCCCCTGGGTGATGGGGTACGATCTCTACCCCGTGACCACGATGGAGAACAAGGACCTGTGGCTCGGGAGGGCGGCGGACGAGCGCTGGCTCTGCATCTTCGAGCACGAGGCCGACGAGCCCCTCGGCCGCCTGGTGGAAGAGCGCCCCGGGCGCTACCGGGCCGAGCCGGTCCGGTCCGACTGAGGCCGGCGCCACCCTTCGATGCGCATTGCGTTCATGCGACCGGCCGGTCCTCCGGTCATCCAGTCACGTCATCCAGTCACTTCAGACGATCGAGAGGGAGACACCCAACCATGGCCGAGCAAGAGTTCGACCTGATCGTGATCGGTTCCGGCCCGGGCGGTTACGTGGCCGCCATCCGGGCCGGACAGCTCGGGATGAAGGTCGCCGTGGTGGAGAAGGACTCGCGCTACGGCGGGACCTGTCTGCTCCGCGGCTGCATCCCCACCAAGCAGCTCCTCCACACCGCCGACCTGCTCGAGCAGATCCGCGAGGCGGGGGAGCAGGGCATCGAGGTGGGGCAGCCCAGGGTCGACATCGACCGCACCATGGACCGCAAGGAGCAGGTGGTCTCGAAGAACGCCAAGGGCGTGGAGTTCCTGTTCAAGAAGAACAAGGTCCGGGGGATCCACGGAACGGGCCGCCTGGCCGGGCCGAACGCGGTCGAGGTCGAGTCCCCGGAGGGCGAGAAGACCACCTACCGGGCGCAGCACGTGCTGATCGCCACCGGGTCCGTGCCCCGGGACGTTCCGCCCGCCCCGGTCGACGGCGAGACGATCATCACCTCCGACCACGTCCTCGAGATGCGCGAGATCCCCGAGTCGATGGTGGTCCTCGGGGCGGGCGCGGTGGGCACCGAGTTCGCCTCCATCTACCGTTCGTTCGGCACCGAGATCACCCTGGTGGAGATGCTCCCCCGGGTGCTCCCGGGCGAGGACGAGGAGGTCTCGAAGGAGCTGGAGCGCAACCTGCGCAAGCGGGGCATGACCCTGAAGACCGGCACGAAGCTGGCCTCCGCCGAGACCACCGGCTCCGGCGTCCGGGTCACCCTCGAGGGCGACAAGGGGGAGGAGACCGTCGAGGCCTCGAAGCTCCTGGTGGCGGTCGGCCGGGCGCCGGTCTCCCGGGACCTGGGCTTCGAGGAAGCGGGGGTCGAGATCGACGACCGGGGCTACCTGGAGGTCGACGAGACGATGCGCACCACCGCGGACGGCGTCTACGCCATCGGCGACGTGGTGGACACCCCCTGGCTCGCCCACGTGGCCTCGGCCGAGGGCATC
Source organism: Acidobacteriota bacterium (assembly GCA_050050355.1). Lineage (GTDB taxonomy): Bacteria > Acidobacteriota > Thermoanaerobaculia > Multivoradales > DATKCC01 > JASFUJ01. Next base: position 4,895 of record JASFUJ010000078.1, on the reverse strand, counting down.
CTGGCGGTGGAGCACATGGCCGGGCGCACGGTCCGGCCCCTCCGCTACGACCACGTGCCCATGGTCACCTTCTGCGAGCCCGAGGTGGCCCACGTGGGCCTCACCGAGGCGGAGGCGAAGGAGCGCGGCTACGACGTGGCCACCGGCAAGTTCCCGTTCACCGCCCTCGGCAAGGCGGTGATCGCGGGCAAGACCGCCGGGTTCGTGAAGATCGTCCGGGACACGAAGTACGACGAGGTCCTCGGCGTCCACATCATCGGCGTCCACGCCACCGACCTGATCGCCGAGGCCTGCGCCGCCCTGCACCTGGAGACCACCAACCAGGAGCTGATCGAGACGATCCACGCCCACCCGACCCTGGGGGAGGCCGTGCACGAGGCCGCCCACGCCGCCGCGGGGCACGCGATCCACATCTGAGTCGAGGGCGGCGTCGCTCCGCTCGCATCCGGCCGGCTGAAGCCGGTAGGGTGGCTCGCTCCGCTCGCATCCGGCCGCCGCGGAGGGCGGCCGCTTCGATCCGGACGGCCACCGTCGAACCCCTCTGAAGCGGCCGGGCTCCGCCCCGGCCGAGTCCGCGAGCGCCGCGAGCCACCCTCCCCCGGGCTCTGCCCCGGCCGAGTCCGCGAGCGCCGCGAGCCGCGTTGCCGGGCCCCGCCTCAGCCGCTCCTGCGCACCATCACCAGCGTCCGGTCGTCGGCGAACGGCTCGTCGGCCACGAACCGCTGCAGGTCCGCCTCGATCCGCTCCGCCAGCTCGGGGAGGGGATCCTCCCGGTGCTTCGCGCACATCCGGGTCAGCCGGTCCAGGCCGTACTCCCGGCCGCCGGCGTCCGCGGCCTCGGTGATGCCGTCGCTGTAGAGGACCAGCAGGTCCCCGGCGTCGAGCGTGGCGGCGGCGGCGGCGAGGCTCGGGGCCTCGAGGAGACCCAGGGGCTGACCGGTGGCGGTCAGCTCCTCGACCGCGCCCGACGCCCGGATCAGCAGCACCGGCTGATGGCCCGCGCTGGTGTAGCGCAGCCGTCCGGACACCGGGTCGATCAGCCCCAGGATGCCGGTGGCGTACTGGGCCGGCGGCGTGCGGCGGTAGAGCAGCCCGTTCACGCGGCGCCAGACGACGTCCGGGGTCTCCGCCTGCTCCAGCACCCCCGCGGTCATCGCCTCGAGCGCCGCGGTGAGCAGCGACGCGGCCATCCCCTTGCCGGAGACGTCGGCCAGGACCACCACCAGCTCCCTGCCGGCCGGGCCGTCCCGTTCCACCAGCTTGTAGAAATCCCCCGAGACCCGCCGCGACGGGACGTTGCCCGCGTGGAGCTCCCAGCCGTCGAAGCGCGGGAGCTCCTCCGTGAGCAGGGCCACCTGGATCGACCGGGCCAGCGCCAGCTCCTGCTCCAGCCGGCGCCGCTCCGCCGCCTCCTCGGCCAGGGCCGCGTTGCGGATCCTGAGGGCCGCCACCGACGCCAGGGAGACGAGCAGCTCCATGTCCTCCTCGGTGTACCGGCGCACCGCCAGCCGGGAGCCGAGGACGATCATCCCGAGCGGCCCCCGGTCCCCGGCACCCCTGGCGCCGCCGGCGCCGGGGACGTCGAGGAGCGGCACCGCCAGCAGGCTGCGCATGCCGGAGGCGATCATGCTCTCCGAGCCGGCGAAGCGCTCGTCCTCGCGGGCGTCGAGCACCACCAGCGCCAGGCCCTTCTCGCCCACCTCCTGCTCCAGGCTCCGGGAGTCGAGCGCCAGCTCGGCGTCGCCCTTCGTCCGCTCCGCCCCCCGGACGAAGCTGCCGTCCGGCCGGCGCAGGAAGATCGCCGCCTCCTCCGGCCGGAGGTGGTCGAACACCCGGTCGAGGATCAGCTCCAGCAGCTCGTCGAGCGCGGCGGTGCCGGCGAGGGCGCGATGCACCTGGTGCATCAGGCTCAGCCGCTCCGACCGGCGCACCAGCTCGTCCACGCCGTGGGAGCGGTGGGGGGCCGGCTGGCGCTCGGGCAGCATGTCGGAGGCGTCGCGCACCAGCGTGGCGCCCTCGATCCCGGAGCTCGGGGGCTCGGGTCCGGTCTCGTCGGATGCCGGCAGGATCGACAGGACGCTCATCGACAGCCGGATGGTGTCGCCCGGCCGCACCCGCGTCGGCTCCTCCACGCGGACTCCGTTGAGGAACGTGCCGTTGTACGACCCCAGGTCCTCCACCAGGAGCCTCCCCTTCTCGACGAACAGGCGGGCGTGGGTGCGGGAGAGGAAGCGGTCGTCCAGGACCAGGTCCGAGGCCGGGGCGCGACCCACCACCATCGAGCTCTCCCCGAGCTCATGATCGAACGGCGCCCCCTGGGCCGGGATGACGTGGAGACGGATCACCGAAGGTTCAATCTATCAAGCCGGCTCCCCCGGAGTCTCCAGGCCGCCGCGGAGATCCGCTCGCCCCAGGTGCTATGCTCATGGTTCTCCGGCTCGTGCGGCCCTCGCCGGCCGTTTGCGAGCCCGGCGCCTGCGCGGTCCGGCGCGCCGTCCGACCGCCGGACCGACTGCCGGATCAGGCGACCGCTGAGCACGCACGCACCGTCACACCGAGCTTCGAACACGACACGGAGAGCTTCAGATGGCCACAGACGTCGTCATGCCCCAGATGGGCGAATCGATCGCCGAAGGAACCATCACCAAGTGGTTGGTGAAGGTCGGCGACACGGTCGAACGGGACCAGCCCCTGTTCGAGATCTCGACCGACAAGGTCGACGCCGAGATCCCGAGCCCCGCGGCGGGCAAGCTGCTGGAGATCAAGCACGACGAAGGCGAGACGGTCGAGGTGGACGAGATCGTCGCCGTCCTCGGCGAAGAGGGCGAGGAGCCCGGAGCGGGGGAGGCCGCCGAGGCCGCACCGGAGCCCGAGGAGAAGGACGAGGAGACCGCCGCCGCTCCCGAGAAGGACGAGGAGGAAGAAGCGGCCGCCGCCGAGCGCGAGGAGGCGCCGTCGGCCCCCTCGGCCCCCTCGGAGGAAGAGCGCGTCCGCACCTTCTCCAGCCCGGTGGTCCGGCGGATCGCCGAGGAGGAGGGGGTCGACCTCTCCGCGGTGGAGGGCACCGGCGCCCACGGCCGCGTGACCAAGAAGGACATCCTGGCCTACCTGGAGGAGCGCCCGTCGAAGGCGGCGGAGGAGCGGGCCCCGGCGGCCCGTCCCGCCGCGGCCGCCGCACCGGCGCCGGCCGCTCCGGCGGGCGAGGGCGGCGGCCTGCTCCCGGGCGCCTCGCCGATTCCCGACTTCAGCGTCCCGGCGTACACCGCGGGCGAAGAGGTCGAGATCGAGCCCATGAGCCAGATCCGCAAGATCACCGCGGCGCACATGGCTTACTCGAAGCACATGTCGGCCCACGTGACCACGGCCTTCGAGATGGACATGTCGTACATCGTCAAGGTGCGGGAGCGGGCGAAGCGCAAGTTCGCCGAGATCAACGGCACCAAGCTCACCTACATGCCGTTCATCTTCAAGGCCACCGTCGACGCCCTCAAGGCGCACCCCAAGGTCAACGCCGCCATCCACGGCGACCAGGTGGTGTTCAAGAAGAACATCAACCTGGGGATGGCCGTGGCGCTCGACCGGGGTCTGATCGTGCCGGTGATTCGCAACGCCGACCGTCTCAGCCTGGTGGGCCTGGCCACCACCGCCAACGACCTGGCGGAGCGTGCGCGGGCCAAGAAGCTCGGTCCGGACGAGCTCCAGGGGGGCACCTTCACCATCACCAATCCGGGCGGCTTCGGCACCCACTTCGGCACGCCGGTGATCAACCAGCCCCAGGTGGCCATCCTGGGCATCGGCGCGTTCCAGAAGAAGCCGGTGGTGCTGACGGACGAGGACGGCAACGACGCGATCGGCATCCGGACGATGGCGTACATCACCCTGACGTACGACCACCGCCTGATCGACGGCGCCGACGGCAGCTACTTCCTCCAGGACGTCCAGAAGGCCCTGGAGACCGACCACTGGCCGGAGCTGGAGCCGTATTTGTAGGATCACCCCGACAACCCCCGTCCCCCGTCTCTCCCCCCGTGGGGAGAGGGCCTCCCCCCGGAACCGCCTCCCTCTCCCCCCGTGGGGAGAGGGCCTCCCCCCGGAACCGCCCCCCTCCTCCCCCCGTGGGGAGAGGGCCTCCCCCCGGAACCGCCCCCCTCCTCCCCCCGTGGGGAGAGGGCCTTCCCCCGGAACCGCCCCCCTCTCCCCCGTGGGGAGAGGGCCGGGGTGAGGGGATGCGCGCCAGCCGGACGGGGAACGAGGGACCTTCCGCCCCCGGGGACGAGCCCCGGGGCTACACCGGGGTCGGGTCCGGCAGCGAGCAGCGGTCCCGGGAGGAGCCCGGAGGTTCCCTCACCGGTCGCAGTCCAGCCGCCGAGGGAGACCTCCGGGTACCCTCCCGGCGAACCCCCGGGCGAAGCCATCCACCCAACCGCCTTCCCCACCCCACCCCACTCGGTACAATGACCCGGTGACCGATCGAGCGCAGCGCACCGTCCGCTGGGGCTACCTGGGCCGGGTCGGCTACCGGGACGGGGTGGCCCTGCAGCACCGGATCCGCGACGAGCTCAAGGCCGGGCTGGGCCCGGAGCACCTCCTCCTGCTCGAGCACGACCCGGTCTACACCCTGGGCCGCAACGCCCGCGAAGGTGACGTCCTCGCCTCCCGGGAGTGGCTCGAGGCCCAGGGCGTGGCGGTGGAGGAGTGCGACCGGGGCGGCCAGGTGACCTACCACGGGCCCGGGCAGCTCGTCGGCTACCCGATCGTCGACCTGAACCCGGACCGGCGGGACGTCCGCCGCTACGTGCGGGACCTCCAGGAGGTCCTGCTCCGCACCCTCGCCGACTTCGGCGTCGAGGGCCGCCGCCGGGAGGGCAAGGGCTTCGTCGGCGTCTGGGTGGAGG
>JASFUJ010000077.1:0-8981 GCA_050050355.1 Acidobacteriota bacterium | reverse complement strand
GCGCGCGGGCGGCGGCGGCTGAGCGAGCTGTTGGGCCCCCCGCCGGATCGGCGACAGGCCGGGGCGGGGGACGGAGGACGAGGCGAGCCATGAGCGGAGTCACCCACGCGATCCACGACGACCTGGACCTGCTCTCCTCCTATCTCGACGGAGAGCTGAGCGAGCCCGAACGCCGGGCGGTCGAGGACCACGTCGCCGTCTGCCCGGGCTGCCGGGCGGAGCTGGACGGCCTGCGCCGGGTGGTCTCCCGTCTCCGGAGCCTGGAGCGGGAGGCGCCGCCGCCGGTGCTCGCCGAGCGGGTGGCGCGCCGGGTGGCGGTCGCCCGGCGCTCGAAGGGCCTGATCGCACGGGTCGAGCGGGCCCTGCGCCGGGTACCGGTCGAGTCCTCCACCCTGCTGACCTTCGGCGTGGTGGTGGCGCTGGCGGCGATCGCCGCGCTGTTCGTGGCGGGGCTGGACGAGACCGAGCGGGTGCGGCGGCGGGGGGCCGAGTCGGTGGTCGAGCGGGACGGTGATCTCCAGGTGATGCGCGCCGTCCTGGGGGAGCGGGTGTTCGACCGGGACGGCTCCCTGTGGCGCGAGCGGGGCGCGGGGGAACCGGCGCGGACCGTGGACGCCGCGTCGTCCGAGGGGAAGGCCCTGCTCGACGCCGAGCCGCGCCTGCGCGACCTGCTGGCCGGCTCGGACGGGGTGGTCGTGCTCCGCGCCGACGGCCGGCCGGTGTTGCTCCGACCGGCGGGCTCTCGCTGATGCCGCGGCGCGACCGTCCCTACCCGTCGTACGGCCGGATGCTCCGGATCTCCCAGCTCGTCCCGACCGCCTCCACCGTCTCGCCCGGCTTCTTGCCGAGGAGCGTCCGGGCCAGGTCCGACTCGTAGGCCAGCACGTCCTCTTCCGGCTTCGAATCCCAGGGGCCCAGGATGGTGATCGTGCGGGTGGCGCCGTCGCCGTCGCGATCGTGGAGCTCCACCCGGGTGCCGATCCGCACCTCGGAGGCGTCCATCTTCGTGGTGTCGATCGGCCGGGCCAGGGTGAGCTCCCGCTCGAGCTGGGCCTGGCGCGACGAGAGGTACTCGTGGCGCTGGCGGGCCGACTTGTACTCGAAGTTCTCGCGCAGGTCGCCGAGGGCGCGGGCCTCCTCGATCGCCTTGCGGTTCGCCGGGATCTCCTTGCGCACCAGGTTCTGGAGCTCCGCCCGCTTCTCCTCGATCGCCGCGGGCGTCGAGTAGATCACCTGGTGATCGTCCTCGGAGCGCAGGTCGGGGAAGCGCAGGTGGAGGGCGTTGGTGAGGGCGTTCCGCTGGTAGCCCTCGAGGGCGGAGGCCCGGTGGATCGTCTCCTCCGCCTTGGGGGCCTGGCGCTCCTCCAGGTGGTCGAGCAGGCGGGGCACGGTGCCGCCCGAGTCGACGAGCGGCGCCAGCCGGTTCTTGTACGGGCCGAAGCGCTTGTCGGCGAGGGCGGTGAAGATCTGCTGGATCAGGGCGAGGGGCTTGCGCTGCCGGAGCGCTTCGTCCTCCGCCGCCCGCTCCGCGATCCAGACGAACGCCGCCGGGTTGCGGGTCGCCTGGGCCATGGTGGCGTCGACGAAGCGCCACAGGCCGGTCGGGTCCCGGTCCTCCAGGGAGTCGGCCAGGAGGTCGAGCACCTTGGGGTCCTCCTCGCGACCGAGCCGCGCGGTGTAGAGCTCGGGCCAGCCCTCCGAGGTCTCCCGCAGCAGCCGGTAGGCGCTCTCCTTCCAGGAGCGCTCCTCGATGCCGGCCAGGAGCGCCTGGGGATCCTCCGCGGCGCGCACGAGATCGGCGGGGGACGGAGCCCGGTCGGCCTCGTACAGGCCGGACGCGTCGCGCTCGAGGGCGCTGGCGATCTCGAAGGCCAGCCCCGGATCCGAGTCCCGGGTCTCCCCGATCAGGTCCGCGAGGCTCTCGGCCATGCGCCGGCGGAGGTCTTCGCCCCGATCGCCCTCCTTGCGCAGCAGGGCCAGCTTGTCCCGCGGGTCCGCCTCCTCGAACCGGCTCCAGATGGCGTCGGCGGCGTGCTCGCTCGACGCGCTCCAGGAATAGCTGTGGCGGCCGGTGCCGTGGGCGACGACCTGCGGGTGCTTGCGCACCGTGGACCACCAGGAGCTCCAGCGGCCGTCCGGCACGACGCCGGAGAGGGCCTTGCGGATCTCGGAGGCCTCGAGGGGGCGATCGTAGCTCTCGAGGGTCACGCGGAGGAGCTCGGCGGGCTGCTCCTCGGCCAGAGCCTCCAGGGCCTCGGGCTCCTCCAGCTTGCGCCGCAGCACGTGGTCCTCGGAAAGGGGGGTGAGCATCTTGGGCGCCGCCCGGAACCCGACGGTCAGGGGCTTGGCGGAGCCGGACGAGCCCGGCGAGCGGAACTGCACCTTCAGGCTGTCGAGCTCCAGGTTGACCTCGAGCACGTGGCCCGCCCCCTTGCCCTCCATCCAGACGGTCCGGCCCACGTCGTAGATCACCAGGCTCCGGAACCGATCGACCTTCTCCCAGGTCTTGGGGACGTCGTGGGGGGCCTTGTCGAGCCGGACGGCCTGGATGAAGCCCTCGAAGCTCGGCGTCTCACCGTGGAGGGCGCGCAGGGTCTCCAGGATCTGGGGGTGGAGGTCTTCGGGCTCCAGCAGCAGGCTCCCGGCCCGCCGGAGGAGCTCCAGCCGGGTCCGCCAGCGGTCCTGGTCGCGCAGGCCCTCGTCGAGCATCTCGAGCAGGAAGCGGGCGCGCTCGTCCTGACCCGCGCCCACCAGCGACCGGGCGACGCCGACGAAGTAGTCCAGGTCGTCCGGGCTCTCCGCCAGGTGGTCGAGCCAGGCCTCTTCGACGCTGTCGAAGTCCTCCTTCTCGATGCGGTTGCGCAGGTCGCGAGATATGGCCATGGGGCAGGAGAGAGTAACAGGTCCGGCGCCGGTGGTCATTCCGCCCGGGCCGGAGCGCGCGAACCGATACAGTAGCCGGGCGATGGCCGGGCCGGATCACAACCTCGAGCGGGATCTCGAACGGGACCTCGAGCAGGACCTCGAGCGCCGCCTGCGCGGGGCGGAGACGGAGGAGCTCCACGACCTGCTCCACCGGTACGCCGCCGAGATGGACGTCCGCGAGGCGGTGCACGCCCTGCGCAACCCGTTCCTCGGCCGCGAGGGCATCGAGACGGTGGCCGAGCAGGGACGGCTGCTGGCGTCCTACGAGGTCAAGCGGCTGATCGCCCTCCACCCGCGGACCCCCGAGCCGCTCGCCCTGCGGTTCGTCCCGTCGCTGTTCTGGCGCGACCTGCTGGAGATGGGGGTCGACACCCGGGTGCGTCCGACGGTGCGCCGGGCCGCCGACCGGCGGCTGATGGGACGGCTCTCCAGCCTGGCCACCGGCGAGAAGATGGCCGTCGCGCGCCGGGCGTCGGGCCGGATCCTGTCGAGGCTCCGGCACGATCCCAGCCCGCGCGTGGCGGGGGCTCTGCTGGAGAACCCGCGGATCACCGAAGGGATCCTCGTGCCCCTGGTCGCGAGCGACGACGCCCAGCCCAAGGTGCTCGAGCTGGTGGCGCGCAACCGTCGCTGGGGAGTGCGCTACGAGGTGCGCCTCGCCCTGTGCTGCAACCCGCGCACGCCGGTGCGGACGGTGCTGCCGATCCTGCCCATGCTGCGCAAGCGCGACCTGCGGACCGTGGCCCGGGAGATCCGCCTCCCGGCGGCCGTCCGGCGCCGGGCGAAGGTGCTCCTGGGCGAAGCCGACTGAATGCCGCTGTCCCATTTGACCGCGGGCCGGCACCCACGTACAGTAACCCCGGCTCCGGCCCGATTCCGGCTCGTGCGGCTTCGTACGCCTTCTTGCCCTCGATTCGGACAGAGTTCCACGATCGGCATCCCACCGCCGCGCACGGCGCGGAGGGCTCGATGCTCCGGGACGCGATGACGGAGAAGCAGCGCGGAAACACCAAGCAGCCACCCTGGCACCGGGACACCGACGGCGAGTCGGTGCCGTTCGGCCCCTGGCTGCGGCGTCAGCGCGAGATGCGCGAGATCACCCTGCGCGAGATCTCCGATGCGAGCAAGATCAGCCTCCGCTATCTGCAGGCCCTCGAGGACGAGCGGTTCGACCTGCTTCCGGCGATGGTGTTCGCGAAGGGGTTCCTGCGCCAGTACGCCCGGTACGTGGGCCTGGACCAGGACGAGGTGGTCAACCGCTTCCTGGTCGCCCAGCAGGGGGACGAGCCGGACGAGGAGGACGAGCAGGAGGGGGAGCGCGATGCGGCCCACCGGGCCGGCGCGCTGGAGGGCACCTGGAAGTACGTCGTCCTGATCATCGCCCTCGCGATCGTCCTGCTCGGCCTGGTGTTTCTCATCCCGCACGTGTTCGACGGGGGCGACGGTGCCGAGACCTCCGAGCCTCCCCCCGGGGTCGCTCCGCCGCAAACCGGCGGCTCGGCCGCGGCGTCCGCTCCGGAGCCGGCGCGGAATGAGCCGTCCGGCGCCGTCCGGACCTCCCCGGACCTGCCGCCCGAGGTCCCGGACGCCCCGTTGCGGGTGACCCTCGACTTCCGGGAAGACTGCTGGGTGGAGGCCACGGTGGATGGAGAGCGCCGGGTGAGCGAGATGCGGGTCCAGGGCGAGTCGCTCCAGCTCCAGGCCCAGGAGAGCGTCGAGCTGCGGCTCGGCAACGCCGGCGTGGTCGCGGTCGAGGTCAACGGCCGGCCCTACCCTCTGGACGCCGGCCCGGGCGCCGTCCGGCGCGTGCGGATCGACCTCTCCGACCTGCCCGGGGCCACCCCGTCTCCGCGCCCCACGACCGGAGAGGGAGACGGAGAGCAGGGTGGGACGGGCGGCGGTGACGCCGCCGGACCTCCGTCGTGAGCTCCGGTCGACACTCACCGTCCGAGCTGGTCGAGCGGGTCCTGTCCGGAGGGGATCCCGAGCTGACGCGGCTCGCGGCCGAGGGGATGCTCCCCCTGCCGCCGGCCGACCTGGTGGCGCTCCAGGTGCGGCTGACCTCCTCCGCCACCGAACCGGTCGCCCATACCGCCCGGAGCTCCCTGGGCGAGCTTCCCGTGTCGCGGGTGGTCGAGGTGATCGAGGAGGGAGCCCCCCCGGAGATCCTCCGGTGGTTCGCCCTGGAGCGCCGGGAGGAGACCATCCTCGAAACGGTCCTCCGGCGCCGGGACGTCCCCCGCGATCTGCTGGTCACGCTCGCCGAGAGCCTGCCGCCCAGGCTCCAGGAGCTGCTGCTGGTGCGCCAGGACGCGATCGTCGAGCGTCCGGAGATTCTCGATTCCCTGGGGCGGAACCCCCGGCTCTCGACCTACGCGAAGCGGAGGATCGCCGAGTTTCGCGAGCACCTCGTGCCGGCCGAAGAGCCGGAGGAGGCCGCGGAGGAGCTCCCGGACGAGCCCTCCGACGAGGAGGTCCAGGCCGCGGTCGAGGAGGCCGCCGCCCGGGAGCTCCCCGCGGACCGAAGCGGCGACAGCGAGACGGACGACCTGACCGGCCTGACGGAGGCCCAGATCCGCACGCTGCCGGTTCCGGTCCGGCGCAAGCTCGCCCGTACCAGCCGCTCGCGCACGCTCCAGGGCATCCTGCTGCGGGATCCGAACCCCCAGGTGGCGGTCACCGCGATGAGCGGGGCGAGCCTGAGCGACGGCGAGGTGGAGAAGCTGGCGTCGAGCCGCTCCGTGGTCGGGGAGATCCTCGAGGAGATCGCGCGGCGACGGGACTGGATCAGCAAGTACAAGGTCATCAGCGCCCTGGTCCACAACCCGCGCACGCCCGCCGGGCTGGCCGTACGGCTCCTGCCCCGGGTGTCGGTGCGGGAGCTCAGGATGCTGTCGCGGGATCACAATGTCCCCAACGCCGTCAGAACGCACGCGCAGCGCTTGTATAGAATGAAACGACGGTGACGATACGCCATGGCCAAGAACTACTATGACGTGCTCGGAGTCTCCCGGGACGCTTCCGATCGAGAGATCCGGCAGCGCTTCAAGGAGCTCGCCCGCAAGAGCCATCCGGACCGGTTCGAGGGGGAAGAGAAGCGGGAGGCCGAGAGGACGTTCCAGGAGCTCACGGAAGCGTTCAACGTCCTGACCCATCCCGAGCGGCGCCGCACCCACGACGCGGGCCTGACGCAGCCGGGGGGCCGCCGCGCCGGAGGGGAGTCCGCCCCGGGTGCCGGGGATTCGGGGGATCGTGCCCGGCTCGTCCGGGCGTACCTCGCCCGCGGCGTCCAGGCCTACAAGGAGGGACAGTACGGTTCCGCCATCGAGAGCTTCGACCGGGCCACCGAGGTGGATCCCAAGAACCCCCAGGCCTGGTACAACCTCGCCCTGACCTGCAGCCGCCAGAACCGCCTGCTGCGCAGGGCGATCGACGCCATCGAGCAGGCCTGCGAGCTCGAGCCCATGAAGATCTCCTACCGCAAGCTCGCCGGCAAGCTGTGCGTCCAGGCCGGCCTGGGAAGCCGCGCCGAGGAGCACTACCGGCAGGCGCTCTCCTGGGGCGGCCCGGACCCGGAGATCGAACGGGCGCTCGAGGAGCTGCGTTCGGGCGGCGGCTCGGGATCGAAACGCAAGGGCCTTTTCGGGGGGATGATCTGACCGTGCGAGTGAGCGCCTGCGGGCTCACCGATGCGGGGCGGGTCCGGAGACACAACGAAGACTACTTCGAGATCGATCGGAGCAGGGAGCTCTACGTCGTCGCGGACGGCATGGGAGGGCACTCCCACGGGGAGGTGGCGTCCAGGATGGCGGTGCAGGCGATCCGGGAGTTCGTGCGCCGCGCCGAGGAGGAGGACGAGACCTGGCCCTTCATCTACGACGCCCGCCTCCGGCGGCATTCGAACATCCTCAAGGCGGCCGTCCAGCTCGCGCACGACCAGGTCCTCTCGGCGATCCGCCGGGACGGCACCCTCCACGGCATGGGCACCACCGTCGTCGGGTGCCTGGTCCGCGACGGGACCGCCGCCCTGGCCCACGTGGGCGACAGCCGGGCCTACCGCCTCCGGGACGGCGCGCTCGAGCTGCTCACCGAGGACCACACGTGGGTCAACGAACAGGTCGTCGCCGGGTTCCTGTCGGAAGAGCAGGCCCGGGACCATCCCCTGAAGAACGTGGTCACCCGGGCGCTGGGTGGCGAGAGCGAGGTGGTGGTCGACGTGCGGGAGGTGGAGATGGAGGCGGGCGACACGATCCTGCTCTGCTCGGACGGGCTGACCACCATGCTCGACGACGAGGAGATCGAGCGCTGCCTCGGGGCCGTGGACGGCACGCTGGACCTGGAAGACGTCTGCCGGACCCTGATCGACGAGGCCAACGCCAAGGGCGGGCACGACAACGTCACGGTCGTGCTGCTGGCCGTCGAGCGCTGAAGGACGTCAAGAGCACCACGGTCCCCTCTCCCGCCGTCTCCGGGCGTTTCCGCAGGCCGGCCCAGGCGGCGGCCCCGGTCGGATCGGTCGGGTACCCCGCGTCCGCCATCTCGTCGCGGGCCGCCGCGATCTCCCCCTCGGTGACCACCGTCACGTCGCCGCCCGAGCGCTCGATCCAGGCGGAGAGCTCCGCCCGGCGGGGTGGATCGAGCACCGCGATCCCGGCCGCCACCGGGGGACCGGCCGGCCGGCCGGCCCCGCGGGAATCCGGGTTCCTCCCCGGATCGACCGCGGCCAGGGTCGCGTACCCCGCGAGCTGGACCGCGTGCAGCCGCGGGAGGCGCCCGATCGCGCCGGCGCGGAGCAGCCGTTCGAACCCGAGCACGAGGCCGAGGAGCAGAGACCCCTGCCCCACGGGCAGGACGATCCGGTCGATCGCCGGTCCCAGCTCCTCGACGAGGTCCCAGGCCAGGGTCGCGACCCCGGCGTGGAAGAAGGGCTGGACGACGTGACTGGCGTACGGCAGGCGGTTCCGGAGCTCCCGGGCCGCGGCGGCGGCCGCCTGGCGGTCCCCCGGAATCACGTCCACCCGGGCGCCGAGGGCCTCGAGCCGGGCGAGCTTGGAGCGGGGAGTCGACGCGGGGACCAGGACCCGGCAGGCGATGCCGCGCGCGGTCATGGCGCCGGCGACCGCGATCCCCGCGTTGCCCGAGGAGTCCAGGAAGACCTGGTGCAGGCCCAGGCGGGCGCAGGCCGCGGCCAGAACCTCGGCGCCGCGCTCCTTGAAGGAGCCCTCTCCGCCCGGCGCGGGGTCCTGGGCCCCGCCGGAGGCCCGGTCCGGGATCGGCCCCGGGTCCTGCGGGGAGACCCCCTGCCGGGAGACCCCCTGCTGGGAGATCCAGACGGTCGCGCCGTCCAGTGCGTGCCTCCGCGCCGGCCGGGCGAGGGCGCGCGGCGCGAGCTCCTCGGGCTCGATCCCCAACAGATGAGCCCAGGCGCGCAGCCCGGGGAGGGGGCGCGGCGGCCTCCAGGCCAGGGCGTCGCCGTAGGCCCAGAAGCCGCCGCAGTCGGGACAGGCGTGGGGAAGGGGGGTGTCGGTGACGGCGCCGGGTGCGGCCGGATAGGGCCGGCCGCACCCGGCGCAGAGCAGATCGAAGAGTGGCGCGGGCATCGGGTGGAGGGTATCCCGAGACGCCCGCGGCGGTACTACCGAATCTAACGGACGATGGACCCCTGCGGTCCCGTGTCGACCGCCAGCGGATCCTCGTCCCCGAAGCGGTACCCCTCGCGGGCCTTGACCTCGAGCTCCGGGTTCACGGTGCGGATCTCGATCTTCTGGTACCCGGTCTCGCCCCGCGGGTGCTGGCTGGTGTACGAGAGCAGGTAGTAGCCGTCGTTCTCCTCGGAGAGCTGGTTCAGCGGCGTCCGGAAGTTGACGAAGTTGAAGAAGTACCGGCCCCCGGTGTGGTCCGCGAGCTGATTCATCCGGTCCGACAGGGCGTGGGTCGTGCCGTTGGGCGTCAGGTCGATCGGATACACGGTCACGTTGTTGTCGTTGAGCGCATGCATCATCGGGTCGTAGTAGCGGATGTCCTGCCGGTCGGTCGCGGTCAGGAGGCCGAAGCCG